>NZ_BAIO01000731.1 GCF_000613305.1 Komagataeibacter kakiaceti JCM 25156 | reverse complement strand
ACACCATGGAAGACGGGGCTGCGGGGCGTGGATGTGGTCATGATGCTGCGCGTGCAGCGCGAACGGATGAAGGGCACGCAGGTGCCCAGCGCGCGCGAATACTTCCGCTTCTACGGGCTGGACAGCAGGCGTCTGGCGCTGGCGCGGCCGCATGCGCTGGTCATGCATCCCGGCCCGATGAACCGGGGCGTGGAAATTGACAGCCGCGTGGCCGATTCCGAGCAGAGCGTGATCCGTGAACAGGTGGAAATGGGGGTTGCGGTGCGCATGGCGGTGCTGGACCTCCTCTCACGCGGGGGGGACGGGGCATGAAGCCGGTCGTATTTGAAAATGTCCGCCTGATCGACCCCGCCAGCGGGCTCGACCGCGCCGGTCGCCTGCTCGTGCGCGATGGCGTGATCGCGGGCATCGACCTGCCGGGGGCCGAAGGCCGGCCCGAAGGCGCTGAAACCATTGACGGCCAGAACCAGCTTGTCCTGTGCCCCGGCCTGGTGGACATGCGGGTCACGATTGGCGAGCCCGGCTTTGAATACCGCGAGACCGTGGCCTCCGCCGCGCGTGCGGCGGTGGCCGGTGGCATCACCACCATCGCGGTGCTGCCCAATACCAGCCCGACCATCGACAACCCGGCCCTTGCCCGCCTGCTGCGCGCGCGTGGGGAGGAAACGGGCATGATCGACATCCTGCCCTATGGCGCGCTGACCCGTGACTGCGCGGGCGTGGAAATGGCGGAAATCGGCCTGCTGGCAGAAGCGGGGGCCATCGCCTTCACCGACGGGCCGCGCGCCATTGCCGACAGCCGCATGATGCGCCAGATGCTGACCTACGCCAAAGGCTTCGGCGCGCTGATCATCCAGCACCCCGAAGACCCGTCGCTCGCGCGCGGCGGGTGCGCGACCGATGGCG
>NZ_BAIO01000732.1 GCF_000613305.1 Komagataeibacter kakiaceti JCM 25156 | reverse complement strand
CCATTTTTCACGGATATATCCGCGTGCGCTGGGGAAAACCCGATGGCGACAACACAATCACCGTAATCGGCCGCGTCGCCTACAGACTACAGGCAATGTCATAATAAATATGGCATTTAGGATTGATATTATGGAATACGATGACCCATCTCCATTCGTTGGAGACTTAGATTTAATCAGAAGCCTCCTAACAACTCAAAGTATGATGCTTCTTGATATGTACATACTTCTTTCATCTGCCGACATTGTTCCTAAAAATGATGTTCCAGATGCACAGAAGCGTATTAATTCGACAATGGAGCATTTGCAAAAGACGGTCCCAATGCTTCGCATCCTGACCGATAATATGATTAATGTGGAAGACGGCAGTGAATCTCGCTAGGATAAGCCGCGAAGTCACTCAAGGCTGGAAACTTCAAGACAAGCTGTATGCGGCAAATATGAATGACGGGGGCAGCGGAGGCGGGAACATGGAAGCGCGCATTGCCGTCTTGGAACAGATCGCTAAGGACACAAAAGACGTTCTGAAGGATCTGAAAACAGAAACTTCAACGCTTCGTTCTAATCAGGAGCGCGATTTCCGCATTCTCTTCGGCGCTATCATCACTGCTACCCTTGGATTAGCAGCTCTCATGGCCAAAGGTTTCCACTGGCTATAAGAAGGCATTAAGAGTGTTCAGAACGTATCCATGCCTGAACATGCTACGGTTCCAAAGGGTATGTCCCATATGCCCGAAACGCCATTTGCTTCCAGACATTTCCAAATGGCGATTTCGTCTTGTGGATAACTCCTCACCAGACTAACCTTCGCCTAGAACAACCGGCATTTCTCGATCCCACGAGATCCCCGCATATCCCACGAAATCCCGGTCACCCTCTACTTCCATCCCCACTGTCCCCTTTC
>NZ_BAIO01000733.1 GCF_000613305.1 Komagataeibacter kakiaceti JCM 25156 | reverse complement strand
GGCGGGCCGCCCCGCCGATCTGTGCCTGTTCCACCCCGATACCGGCTGGATCGTGCGCGCGGGCGAACTGCCCGGCAAGGCCCAGAACACCCCGTTTGACGGACGCGCGCTGGAAGGCCGCGTGATCGGCACATGGAAGAATGGCCGCCGCGTGCATGGGGCGCGGGCCGCATGATCTATGGCATCCCCACCTACGACCTGCCGCTTATGGGTGGGGTCGCGTTCCTGGCCTACCTGATTGGCAGCGTGCCCTTCGGGCTGGTGCTGACCGCGCTGTCCGGCAATGGGGACATCCGCAAGATCGGGTCAGGCAATATCGGCGCGACCAACGTGCTGCGCACGGGGCGCAAGGGGCTGGCGGCGGGCACGCTGGCGCTGGATGGCACCAAGGGCGCGTTCGCCGTTTTCTGCGCTTTCGTGCTGTGCCCGTTCCATACGCTGGCCGCCGAATCCGTCGCCGCCTTCTGTGTCGTGCTGGGGCACTGTTTTCCCGTGTGGCTAAAGTTCCGGGGCGGCAAGGGAGTCGCCACGGGGCTGGGCAGCCTGCTGGCGCTCATGCCCGTTGTCGGGCTGTGCTGTTGCGCGGTGTGGCTGATCTTCGCCAAGGTCACGCGCATTTCCTCCGCTGGCGCGATCCTGGCTTTCGCGGCGCTGCCGCTGCTCATGATTCGGCCCGGCGGCATCCCGTTCTCATCGCCCGCCTATCTGGCGGGCGCGCTGATCGCCGGGGTGATCCTGCTGCGCCATCATGCCAATATCAGCCGCCTGCTCAAGGGCACGGAACCCCGGATCGGCCGTAAGAACGCATGATCGCCCCCGATGCCGAGACGCTTCTGCCTGCCTGCGCGTGGCGCGGACGGACGGCATCGGCCCGGTCAGCTACCGCCGCCTGATCCAGACCCA
>NZ_BAIO01000734.1 GCF_000613305.1 Komagataeibacter kakiaceti JCM 25156 | reverse complement strand
GATAGATCGTTACTTATAAATAACATATAACGAGCAGACAGAGCCTGATAGTTACTTCATTTCATTACGTAAAATGCCAACCCATCCGGATTCCCAAAATACCTTCCCCGGCGTGACAGCGTGGGTCGGTCTATCGTCTCGCGAAGCTGGCGCGACATTCCGCATACGGACGGAAGAAAACGACTGACGGGATCAGGGAATGGCGGACTCGAAAGGATTCGAACCTTCGACCTTCGCCTTCGGAGGGCGACGCTCTATCCAGCTGAGCTACGAGTCCATTCCCGTCTGCATACATCGGGAATGCGCTGAACGCCACCCCTAAAAATCATCGCGGTGCGGACCAGTCCATCCAGCCCGGCATGATGGGAAGTGGCTCCGCATGGCCCTTCTGGTCACTTGTCCATGCCGCGGCCGCCAGATCCCCGCCTGAGGGCAGGAATGTGTCGCGTTGCAGAATCCAGCTTACCATATCGTCCGTCACCACCCCGCCGTCACGGCTGCGCAGCAGAAGGTGGTACGTTGGGAATGTAATCATGCCGTGCGGTGGCCGGCATGCGCTGCCATGCGCGCGCCATGGCGGGGGCGGGAATGATCTGGTCATGCCCGCCATAAACCACCAGAACCTGGCCGCGCATGGCGGGCGCCGCCAGTGCCGCCTGATGCATGAGGTCGGTCAGTCCCGCCAGCGCGACCGTGCTGGTGTCACGCAGGGTCAGCGGGTCGTAATACAGCCGTGCAAGGGCCAGCATGTCATCGGCCGCCGTTACATGCACGGGCAGTTCATGCCCGCTGAGCCGCCAGCGCGGGGCAAGTGCGGCCATGAGATGGGCAAGGGTGCGCGTGCCCGTGTCCATGTCCCACAGGGCCGGGGCCCAGCAGGGATGTACCCGCCCACCGGCGGC
>NZ_BAIO01000735.1 GCF_000613305.1 Komagataeibacter kakiaceti JCM 25156 | reverse complement strand
CCACCTCGCGCCGCGACCAGTGCGACATGGGCCGCCCCCTCCAGCAGGACCTGCCCGGCATGGGGCCGCACAAGGCCCAGCAGCAGCCGCAGCAATGTCGTCTTGCCCGCGCCATTCGGCCCCAGCAACGCCGTGGTCTCGCCCGCCCCTATCGCGAAGGAGAGGTCATGCAGCACCATGCGCCTGCCGTGGCGAAACCCCACATGCTCCATGCACAGCACGGGCGCATCACGCTCATGCCCGCCACCCGCGCCGCAGCAGCGGCAGCACCGCCACGAACACCACGACCCCCAGCAGGTCGGCAATCAGGCCAACGGGTATTTCCTCAGCCGAAAGGGTGCGCGCCAGATCATCGCAGACCAGCAGGAACATGGCCCCGATACACGCGCTGACCGGCAGCACCCGCATATTGCAAGGCCCCACCAGCAGCCGCGCCACATGCGGCACCACCAGCCCGACCCAGCCGATCATGCCCGCGACCGACACCGTCATGGCCGCCAGCACCGTCGCCGCGCCAATCACCCCATAGCGCAACGCCATGACGGGAATGCCCAGCGTGCGGGCTTCCTCATCCCCCATCGCCAGGCCGTCAAGCATGCGCCCGCAGGCCGAAAGCAGCACGATACCGACCATGACCGGCAGCACCAGCACGCCCAGCGCCTGCGCGCTCACCTGCGTCAGGCTGCCCAGCAGCCAGAACACGATGTCAGGCAACTGGTTCTGCGGGTCCGCGATATATTTCAGCAATGAAAGCAGTGCGGTGAACAGCGCCGAACTGATCAGCCCGCCAAAGACCAGCATCATCATGGAGGCGGCGTCGAACATATGCGCCACCCCCACCCCGAACGCCACCGCCGCGATCCCGCCCGCAAAGGACAGTGCCGCGACACCCGGCGTG
>NZ_BAIO01000736.1 GCF_000613305.1 Komagataeibacter kakiaceti JCM 25156 | reverse complement strand
TCATGCCACCGGGCATGGCCTGCGACATCCGTGTCGCCACCCTGTGGCGCAGGGAGCTTCCTGCCCATGCCCGCCCCGCCGCCTGCCCGAGCGCCCTGTACGATGAGGTGGATATTGTGGTCGTCCCCCTGACTGAAAAACTGGATGCCGCCGATCTCGCGGTGATCGAGGAAGCCAGCCGGCATGGCCTGCCGGTCATCATCCCCAATACCGGCGCCTGCGGCATTATCTGGACGGGCACTGCGTGTTTTACGTCCCCCCGGCCGACCCGCATGCGCTGGGGCAGGCGATCGCCACGCTCGCGAATGATCCCGAACGCCGTGCCGCCATGGTCCGGCAGGCCCGCGCGCGTATGCGTTCCTTTCCGGTATCCTTTACCCACACGTTGCGTCATGTCGCCCTTTCGCGCGAACTGCTGGCGCGGGGGGCGGCGGTTTCACCCCCCGCTTTCACCCCGGCCGCATCATCCGCGCAGGGCCTGCGGATCACGGTCGGGATCGCGACCAGCGGACGCCCCGCCATTTTGCGTGAAACCATTGCGGAACTGCGCCGCCAGAGCCATCCGCCCCGGCAGATCATCGTCTGCGCACCGACACCGGCGGATGTGGCCGGGCTGTCCCCTGCCCCGGATCTCCAGATCCTGCAGGGACCACGGGGGCTGGCGCATCAGCGCAACGTCATTCTGGATCATGTGGGCGAGACGGATATCATCCTGTTTTTCGATGATGATTTCCTGCCCGACCGTAACTATCTGGCGGTCTGCGCCGACGCCTTCGCTTCCGCCCCGGATATTGTCGGCACAACCGGGCGGGTGCTGGCCGATGGGGCGAAGGGGCCGGGCCTTACGGTGGAGGACGCCCGCCGCATGCTGGATGACCCGCGCATCAATAACACACAC
>NZ_BAIO01000737.1 GCF_000613305.1 Komagataeibacter kakiaceti JCM 25156 | reverse complement strand
GGCGCGCTGTAGGGGGCTGGCCCCACCATCAGGTTCTTGGGCAGGTCCACCAGAACCGGACCGGGCCGGCCGCTGCGCGCGATGTGGAAGCTTCATGCACGCATGCCGCCACATCCTCCGGCCGGCGGATGAGATAGTTGTACTTGGTGGCCGGGCGCGTGATGCCGGTCGTGTCCGCTTCCTGAAAGGCGTCGGTGCCGATCAGCGGCACGCCCACCTGACCGGAGAAGCAGACCACCGGGATCGAATCCAGCATGGCGTCAAGCAGGCCGGTGACCGTGTTGGTCGCGCCGGGGCCGCTGGTGACCAGTACCACCCCCACCTTGCCGGTGGAGCGGGCATAGGCTTCCGCCGCGTGAACCGCCGCCTGTTCATGGCGCACCAATACATGGCGAATCGCGTTCTGGCGGAAGATCGCGTCGTAAATGGGCAGGACCGCCCCGCCGGGATAGCCGAAAATGACCTCGACCCCCTGCTCGGCCAGGACGCGCAGAAGCACTTCCGCACCGCTGAGGACGACGGGCGTGTCCGTGCCGGTGGTGTGAGGCTTCAGGTCGGTCTGGTGCGATGCTGCGTTCATGTTCCTGCTCCTTCGCCACGGGGCCGGAACAACCGGCCTGCCGCCAGAGGCGAAATCCCGGGCCGGGTTTACGGAAACCCTTGGCCCGCGTCAATGCGGTTAATAACAAAAGAAATGATTTTGTTTGTCCATCTTTCCATTTGTTGCGCGGGGTCGTGATTTTCAAACCGTCTTTCGTGAATAAACGTGTCATCCGCCGCCGCCAGCGCGTGATGGGCGAACCATGTCGCCTGCCGCTTGGTGTACTGCCCGGTCAGGCGGATGGCCTGCTCCGCCGCCGCCGCCTCCGTCATGGTGCCCCGCAGCACGGCGGCCAG
>NZ_BAIO01000738.1 GCF_000613305.1 Komagataeibacter kakiaceti JCM 25156 | reverse complement strand
CCGCCGCGTGCGCACGGCCCTGTCGGCGGAGGCGCTGGCCCAGCCTTCGTTGTCATAAACGGGGGGAAGCGTGGTTATCTGGTCCGCCTCTCCGCCGCTGACGCCATTGCGGCGAGCGGGGCGATCACGGCGGACCTGCTGGCCTGACCCCAGCCCCGCGATATGAAGGGCGTGGGGATCAGCGGATTATAAGAGACTGTCCGGAAAGGACGTTTCTGGTGAAGCTTTCCTCGGAAAGCTTCAGGGGACGCCGCCTTTTTTGAAAAAAGACGGCACCCGGAAACGTCTGTCAGCCTGTTATTTTAAACAGCCTGCAATACGGCCTTACTCGCCACCACCGTTATCGGCGGGCGGCTGGAAGGGCATGACGGGGTATTTGCCGCTCTTGGCAATTTCCTCGGGGTCTTCGGTCGGGCCGGGCAGGTAGACCGTGGGCAGCGCCTGATTGAGGTAGGTCACGACCTGATCACTGATATCAAGGCTGTTATCATGCAGCGCGGCGGTTCCGGCCTGCAGCACCATGGTCATGCCACGGGCGGCGGCGATGGCGCTGACGATCTGCTGCATCTCGCGCTGGACCTGATTGAGCGCAACCTGCGCGTCCTCTTCCAGAATGCGGTTGCGGTTGCCGAACTTGGTGCGGTCGGCCATCACGCGCTTTTGCAGATCCTGCTGCTGTTCGGGCGTCGGGGCCTTGCCTGCCTTGATGATGGACTGGCGCAGCGCCTGAAGCTGCCCGTCCTCGGCGCGGACATCGCGCACCAGCGCCTCACGCCGTGCGCCGAGTTCGGTCTGGAGCTTCTGCACGGCGAGGGACTGCGCCATGATCTGCTGCGTGTTGAAAATACCGATAACAGGAGCGGCGGGGCGCGAGCCGGCAGGCAGCGGCTTGAATTC
>NZ_BAIO01000739.1 GCF_000613305.1 Komagataeibacter kakiaceti JCM 25156 | reverse complement strand
CGTTCGCGGCCGCCTGCGGGCTGGCGCTGGCCGTGATCGGCATCGCGTCGGACGGGATCACCTATGGCACCGGCTATATCCAGGCCCACGAGATCATAGAAGGCAGGACGCACTATCCCGCATCCTTCTTCATCCTGAAATTCATCGCCACCATCATTTCCTACTGTTCGGGCATTCCGGGCGGGCTGTTTGCCCCCTCTCTCGCCATCGGGGCGGGATTTGGCGGCTGGGTGGCGCAGTTCCTGCCGCATACCACGCCGGGCGCGGTAGTGCTGCTGGGTACGGTCGCCTATTTCTCGGCCGTGGTGCAGTCACCGCTTACCGCGTCCGTCATCGTCATGGAAATGTGCGACAACCAGCAGGTGACGCTGGCACTGCTCGCCACGTCCTTCCTCGCCTATGGCGTCTCGCGCATGATCTGTTCGCAGGCCCTGTATTCCGCGCTGGCGGAGGCGT
Source organism: Komagataeibacter kakiaceti JCM 25156 (assembly GCF_000613305.1). The sequence continues at coordinate 436 of NZ_BAIO01000739.1, read as the reverse complement.
TCCTCGATGGCATGGCCTCCCGCCCGCCGGTGCCGAAACGGGCCCCACCCCCGGCCGCCCCACCGCTAACGGCGGTGCGCTGACAGCACCCGCCCATACAGGTCCAGCCATTGGGTAGTGACGGCCTGACGGGTGAAATACGTCTCGTAATCGCGGCGTCCCCCTGCCACGATCCGCGCCGCCAGCGCCGGGTCGTCCAGCACCTGACGGATCGCACCCGCAAGGGCAGCGGCATCGTCAATGGGGACCAGCATGCCGTTTTCAGCGTTGCGGATATGCGCGCGCGGGCCATCCGCCGCGCAGGCGACCAGCGGCACATCGGTGGACCATGCATCGAGGATGACAGTCCCGAACGGTTCGTAGCGCGACGGCAGGACACACAGATCCGCCGCCGCCAGCAAGGCCCCGCGATCCGACCGCCAGCCCAGGAAATGAA
>NZ_BAIO01000740.1 GCF_000613305.1 Komagataeibacter kakiaceti JCM 25156 | reverse complement strand
ATCACAGCTTTTCCGCGCGGCGGCGACAACGCGGTCACAGACAGCTTCAATTTCCGCATCGGTCAGGGTCCTGTCCATCGGCTGAAGGGTGATTTCAACGCCCAGTGATTTGTGCCCGGCCGGAACCTTGTCGCCTTCATAAACATCAAACAGGCTGACCGCGACAATCAGGTTGCGCTCCGCCCCCTTCACCGCGCGAAGCAGCTTTTCCGCCGCCATGTCCGACGCGACGACAAAGGCGAAATCCCGCTTCAGCGGCTGGAAGGCTGACAGCGCCGGGGGCGTCCTGCGCCTGCGCTTCGGCTCCGGCACCGCGTCCGGATACAGCGTGAACGCGCAGACCGGCACATCAATCCCGCGCTGCGCCAGCAGGGCCGGGTGCAACTGCCCGAAATGCCCCAGCACCAGCTTCGGCCCCTGCCGGATCACGCCGGACCGGCCCGGATGGTAGTACGCCGGCGCATCGGCGGTAATGCTGCACCCTTCAAGCGCCGCCCCCATGACACCCAGCGCCGCCAGCGCGTCGGCCTTGGCCTGCCACAGATCAACCGGCCGCGCGGGCTGGCCGGGCAGACGGTCGGAATGACCACTGCGGATCCCGGCCGCCACCAGTTTCTGGCCATCGGCGTCAAAGGCAGGCCCGACCTCGAACAGGCCCAGATCAGGGTAGCCGCGCGCCACGTTGCTCCTGACCGCCGCCAGCAGGTTGACCAGCGGCGTGGGGCGCATCTGGTCCAGATCGGCCGCGATGGGATTGAGCAGGTGCAGGTCGGCCGGCGCCTCCCCGAACGCGACGGCCTGATCCAGCGCCACGAATGAAAAGCCCACCGTTTCCAGCAGCCCGCGCGCGGCAAGCTGGCGGCGCAGGCTGGCGATACGGGCCTGCCGCGG
>NZ_BAIO01000741.1 GCF_000613305.1 Komagataeibacter kakiaceti JCM 25156 | reverse complement strand
CCCCGGCTCCCGCCCATCTGCCCCCGCCTGCGCCGCGCGTGTTGAACACGGGCGATGGCGCGTATGGCGTGCAGCTTGCGGCGCTGGATACGCAGGCGGCGGCCATGAAAAGCTGGAACGGCCTGACCAGCCGCTATCCCGCCCTGTTTGGTGACTACCAGCCCGCCGTGGTGAAGGCGGAGCGCAATGGCCGGACCTTCTACCGCCTGCGGATCAGGGGGCTGGACAGGGCGCAGGCCACGGCGCTGTGCGCGAAGGTCAGGGCGAAAAGCCTGCCGTGTGACCCGGTTCATTCCTGAGCATGACGGCGCGCCCGCCCACGGGCAGGGGGAGTGGTGACGGGGGATAGCGCCATGCCCGCCGCCGCTGCCCCGCCCGCGCCCATGACGGGCGCGCCTGTCATGCATCTGGAAGGGTTCGAGGGGCCGATGGACCTGCTTCTGGATCTGGCGCGGGCGCAGAAGGTGGATCTGTGGCGCATTTCCATCCTGCAGGTGGTCGAACAGTTCCTGGCCGTGGTGCGGTCCGCGCAGCGTGTCCGGCTGGAACTGGCGGCGGACTGGCTGGTCATGGCGGCGTGGCTGGCATGGCTCAAGTCACGCCTGCTCCTGCCCGAGGACGACGCCGAAGCCACCGATGCCGAGGAAGCCGCCGCCCTGCTGCATGAGCGGCTGCTGGAACTCGAACGCATGGTCCAGCTTGGCCGCTGGCTGGCCGATCGCCCCCAGTTGGGGCACGAGGTTTTCGGGCGCGGGGCGGGGGAAAGCCTGGTGGCCATTGACCGCTCGGGGCTGGCGGTTGACGTGCCGCAGCTCATGCGCGGTACCATGGCGGCCATGCGGCGGCGGGCGCGAAAATCCGTCTATCGGCCGCGCGTGCTGCGTCTGTG
>NZ_BAIO01000742.1 GCF_000613305.1 Komagataeibacter kakiaceti JCM 25156 | reverse complement strand
TGCCGCGCCCCGGGGCATGGATGGAGACGGTGCGCCACCTTCTGGCCCTGCCGGTGCTGGCGACCTGCGTGTGGCTGGCATGGGTGTGTGAACTGGAAGGCGGCCCGCATGCCCTTGTCCTGCTGGGGGCCGGGCTGGTGCTGGTCGCGACCGGCTGTGTCTTCCTGCGCATGGCGGAAAATGCGGATATGCGCGGGCACCGGCCGGACCGCGCGGGGGTTTACCGCGCCGTGGCGGTTCTGGCCCTGCTGGTGGCCTTCGTGGGGGGGCGGCGTGCTGCCGCCCGCCAGTCTGGCGGGGCGGGGGAATGGCCGCGTTGCCGATGGCAGCTCGGTATTCTCCGCCGCCCGGCTGGCGGAACTGCGCGCGCAGGGGCATCCGGTATTCGTGGACATGACGGCGGCGTGGTGCATCTCATGCCTGGTCAATGAACGGGTGGCCCTGTCCACCCGGGCCGTGCGGGAGTCATTCGCGCGGCGCGGGATCGTGTACATGGTCGGGGACTGGACCCGGCGGGATGCGGAAATCACGGCTTTCCTGCATGCCCACGGGCGCGATGGCGTGCCGTTCTACGCCTATTATCCCGCGCAGGGGGCGGAGATGATCCTGCCTGAAATCCTCACCCCCGGCATTGTCCTGCGCATGACGGGCGGGGAATAAAAAAGGGGGGACGGCGCGCATCCGTCCCCCCCCTATCTGGAGGCTGTCAGTTCGTCGTGCCGCCCGGCAGCGTCAGGCTGCCCGGCGGGGGGGAGCGGAGCTGGGGCTGCTGTTTTACGGGCCGGGTAGGCGTGGCTGCATCATCCGACGGGTAGCCGGTGGGGAAGATGGCGTCAGGCCCTTCATCCCTGGGAGCCGCAGGGGCCGCGGCGGGCGCCGTGGTGGCGG
>NZ_BAIO01000743.1 GCF_000613305.1 Komagataeibacter kakiaceti JCM 25156 | reverse complement strand
CCGGCGCCCTACCACGCGGATACGCAGCGAAAGCAGCAGGCACAGCCCGCCCCAGACCATGCGCGTCCAGCGGATCTTGGCCGTGCCGGGCAGCAGCAGCAGCACCGCCTCGAACCCGACCGACAGGGGCACCCATACGGTAATGGCCGCAAGCCGCCCCACGCAGCGGGCGGTACGGGCATATTCACGCACCCGCCCCGAAGGCGCCACGGACATGGCGGCGATGGCCCGCGCCGCGTCCGATCCGGCTTCCGGTGCGATCACCTGCCGTGAGGCGCGCCGCGCGGGCAGCGAGGTAACAGGTGACGGAGAACGACGCCGGATGAAGCGGCGGATGAAATCGGCGATCATGCGCCTATCCATAGCCCGCCATCATGGCGCACGACAATATACACACAACCGACGGCGACCGGACGTGTCATACGCGCAACGCCCACAGCATCGCGCATTTCCCGATCCGTAACGTGACGCGTGGCGTCCCTACATGCGGGCCATGAGCCCCCGTTATTACTTACCGCCCCCGGGCGGGCTGCCTGCTGGACCGTGCCCGGATACAGGTCCATGCTATGGATTGCCCTTCAGGAGTTTTTTTTCATGCCCACATGCAGCCGTCGCGGCAGGTCCGTTGCCGTAACGACCGCCTCATCATCGGAACCGTCCTTGGATCCGGCCTGGGCGCCACCGTCGGGGCCATTCCGGCGCGGGCGGCGGATGATGCGCTGAATGTGCTGACATGGTGCGATCATGAAGACCCCGAACTGCTCACGCCCTTCGAGCAGGCCAACAATGTGCGCATCCACTTCAAGGATATTGACGGGACGGACGCCATTAGCGCCATCCTGCGCCAGTCTCAGGCGGGGGACTGGGATGTCGTCATCATGG
>NZ_BAIO01000744.1 GCF_000613305.1 Komagataeibacter kakiaceti JCM 25156 | reverse complement strand
CGCGCAGGGCGGCGGCCATCGCCTCCAAGGCATCGCTGGCGGAGGCGCTGGAACAGGCCAACCGCGAACTGGCCGACGCCAACCGCAAGCTGATCGAGACGCAGGGCAAGCTGGTGCAGACGGCCAAGATGGCTTCTCTGGGTGAACTGGTGGCTGGGATCGCGCATGAGATCAACAATCCGCTTGCCTTCATCCTGGCGCACAAGGACACCGTGGCGCGCGGGCTGGAGCGGCTGAAGGGGCTGGAGGCGGCCTGCGCCGATGACGGGCGGGCGGACCGTGAGGCCATCCTGAACAAATGCCGTGACCGCATCGGGTCCATGAACATGGGGTTGCGGCGCATCCAGAACCTTGTGCTGAACCTGCGCAAATTCTCCCGGCTGGATGAAGGGCTGTTCCAGTTGATCGACGTGCCCGAGGCGCTGGAAACGGTCATGGCGCTGCTGACCCAGAAGCTGGGCAGCGGCATTGTGGTCCGGCGGCGTTACGAGGCGCCGGAGCGGCTGTACTGCCAGGCCGCCCTGCTCAATCAGGTCATCATGAACATCATCAGCAACGCGGCCGACGCCATCCTCGCCGCCCAGCCTGACGACATGTCCGCCCGCAGCGGCATCGCGGAAGGGGAAATCGAGATTCATACCTTCCTTGCGCATAAGGAAGGCGCGCAGGACAGCTATGTCTTTGTCATTACCGATAGCGGCCCTGGTATCGCGCCCGATGTGCAGGAACGTATTTTCGAGCCGTTTTTCACCACCAAGCCGGTCGGTGCGGGTACCGGGCTGGGGCTGGCCATCGCCTACAGCGTGGTGCAGGCGCATCATGGCAGCCTTTCCGTCAGCAGGGCGCCGCAGGGTGGCGCGCGCTTCACGATTTCCGTA
>NZ_BAIO01000745.1 GCF_000613305.1 Komagataeibacter kakiaceti JCM 25156 | reverse complement strand
CCGATGGCCCCGGCCGACGCCACGCACGCGCCCATATAGCCAATGCGGCCGCCCAGCCGTTCGGCAATGACGAACAGGAAGACCGCCACCAGTTCCAGAATGGCGGCGACACCCAGCCGCCACGGATGCATCTGTGTCTGCGCGCCCATGTCGGACAGAAGGCGCAGCAGCGCGGGCGACTGCCCCATTTCACTGCCCAGCCCGAACATGAAGGAAAAGGGCAGGATCAGAACCCCAAGTATATCGCGCAGCAGGTTGATCAGCCGCTTGCCAGCGGCAGCAGCACCAGCAGGGCCAGACTGGCGCTGGTGCAGGTCGCAACAATGACAAGGCCGATCTGGCGCTGGCGCGCCGCCTGGTTATGGCCGGAATCCCTGGAATCCATGGGGTCGCCTTACCGGCTGTACAGGCGGCATGGCGCTGTTGGAATCAGCGCAGCCACCATTTGACCGGTTCGGGTTCACCCGGCGCCGTATCATTCGTCTCCACCGCTGTCTCGGCCGGGCGCGGCGTCTCGGCCGCGCGGGGCTTCGCCTTCTGGCGGTTCAGTTCTTCACGCAACTGGGCGCTTTCTTCACGCGCGTTGAACAGTTCCGCGCGCAGGGCCAGCATTTCGGCTTCCCTGCTGGCCAGCTTTTCCTTGTGTTCCGCCGCGATGACATCGGCATGGCCGATGCGGGTGGTCAGCGAGCGGATCTGGTTCTGGGCTTCGGACAGGCGCAGTTCGGCCTGTTCACGCAGCTTCAGTTCGAACTGGATCTTGTGGCGCAGGTGTTCGGTTTCGCTCCGGTCTTCCTGCTGGGCATGCATGGCCCGGGGCGTGGCGCGGCCCGTGACGAGGGACTGGTGTTCAACGCGCACGTCGCCATCCTGCA
>NZ_BAIO01000746.1 GCF_000613305.1 Komagataeibacter kakiaceti JCM 25156 | reverse complement strand
CGCGGGCGCCCGTTCATAATCCCGGGCGGCGTCGAAACGGGCGGCGATGCGGTCCTTGCGCGTCATGGTGCGGGTATCCGTTGGCTCATGGTCCTGATAAGGTCGGCGCAGGTTTCGGGGTGGGTGAGCGGCAGTAGGTGCCCGCCGTCCAGCCAGTGGATGGATGTCCCGCCCCCTGCCGGGAAACTGGCCCGTGTCAGGGCGGGCGGCGCGATGGCATCCCGTGTTCCGGCAACGGCCTGTACGGGGCATGTCGCCCCGATCAGGTCATCCGTGCAATCCATATCCATCAGGGCATGCAGGCCTGCTTCCAGTCGCGTGCTTTCAATATGGCGTGGTGGCGGTGATTCAATGCCCGCGCGCAGGCGGAAACTGTGCAGCAGCCCTTCAGGCGCGCGCAGCAGGCCCTGCCGCATGCGTTCGATCACACGGCGGGGGATCCCGTCGGGAAAGCCGGGCGCGGCCCCGAACCGGCTGAACCCGTTGAACAGGACCAGCCCCCGGCAGAGCGGGCCATGATGGCGTAGCAGCCACAGCGCGCCAAGCGAGTGACCGACCCCGATATAGGGCTGCCCGGGCAGGGTCATGTCCGTGCGTGCGCTGAAAAAGCCGAAATCGAGCGCATGCGTGCGCCATGGCTCAAGGGCCGTGCGTGTCGCCTGCCAGAATGTATGGTCAAAGGCCCAGCCATGCACGAAGGCGATGGGCAGCGCGGCGGGCATGGTCACGGGCAGGCCCGCAGGGCGGCGGGAATGGCGGTGGCGAGCTGGTCGATCATGCGTCGGTATGCGCGGCACTCAGCGCAAGGCGGATACGGCTGGCGTTGGGCGGCACGGTGGGGGGGGTCGGATGGCGGTGGCGAGGATGCCGTGAT
>NZ_BAIO01000747.1 GCF_000613305.1 Komagataeibacter kakiaceti JCM 25156 | reverse complement strand
GCGCGTGCTGACCGGCACGCTGGGCAGCTGGCGCGGCTGGCGGCGGAAGCGGACATAGGCAGCCCCGCGCTGATCATCGTGGGCGAAGTCGTCCGCCACCGGGTGATCTCCCCCACCTGAGAAAAACGGGCCGTCCGGCCCGCCCCGGTACACGATTTGTTATGAATGTACAGCGACTTTCAGTGTATCAGACGCAACGTGCCACTGAATGGTCGGGGAGCCCATGCCAGACATAGAGGCGGGAAGCACGCGACGCCTGCACGACATGGCGCGCGCGTTCTTACCATGGATGGACCGACTTCCCCCCGGCTGGGTGGGGTTCAGCCTGCGGACGTGGTGTTCCCTTGTCATCGGGCTGGCCACCGCCTTCTGGGTCCAGATCGACAACCCGCTGCTGGTGGGCGTGACGGTCATGATCCTGGCGCAGCCGCTGCGCGGGCAGGCGCTTTCCAAGGCATTTTACCGGCTGCTGGGCACCGTGGTGGGCATGGGGGTGTCCATTGTGCTGGTGGCGGTGTGGAACGGGCAGCGCGGGCCGTTCCTGGGCGGTGTGGCGCTGTGGCTGGCCGCCTGCGCGTTTGTCGGATCGCTGGAGCGGGACTTCCGCTCCTATGGCGCGCTGCTGTCGGGCTATACCGTGGCGCTGGTCGCGGTCAACTGCATCGACCGGCCACAGGATGTGTTCAACGTGGCCGTCTCGCGCGCATCGGCCATTTCCATCGGGGTGTTCGCGGTGGCGGTGGTCAACATCATCTCCGGCTCGCCCGAGGCATGGCGCGGGCTGGCGGATGGCCTGAAGCAGTTGACCGCCCGGTAAGCGAGACCGCGCGCGCCGCACTTGTGCACATGCATGACCGGGGCGCGCAGGCCGATG
>NZ_BAIO01000748.1 GCF_000613305.1 Komagataeibacter kakiaceti JCM 25156 | reverse complement strand
CCCATGGCGCGCGCAGTCTGGGCCATCCGGATGCGGGAGCCTTTCGCTGGCGCTCTGTCTGCGCGTAGTGGGGGAACACCTGCCGGATGCGCCGCCGCCTTCAGCGGGCATGGCCTGCATGACGGGCGAGGCGCGCGATACCCTCCGGCCCCGGATCTGACCCTGTCTCCCGCCCTGAACCGCAAGGGAATGCGGAACGGGGCGGCCGCGGGCGGACCATCAGGGTTTACTGGAGGCTGTTTGAAAAAGCCTGCCTTTGCGACATCCCGCAAATCCCAGGGAAGTTTTTGGTGAAGCTTCTTTCAAAACAGTCCGTTACCGGCGGTTCAGGCGCGTTTCGTGGCGGGCGCGCCGGTCAGGCTGCGTATCTTGCGGTGCAGGGTGGAGCGACTGATGCCCAGCATCCGCGCCGCCACGGCCACCTTGCCCCGTGCGCTGGCCAGCGCGGTATCGATCGCCATGATCTGCGCGTCACGCAACGGCGTGATGGGGGCCGTGGTGTCGTTCAGCAGGCACAGGCTCACCTCCTGCGCGGGGGCAATGCCCATATGCTGCCGGGCGGCATGGGTCGCCCCCACCACCCGGCGGTCCTGATCCAGCGCCAGCATGGGCACGGACGTTCCCTCCGCCATGCCCAGGATCATGATAGTATGATTGCGGTACATATCCATGAAACAGGCCTGTTCGATCTGGCGGGCCGCCTGTAACAGGCACGTCGCGATCAGCATGCCGTTCGTATTGTCGCCCTCGGGCTGGAACGTGCTGGCGTTGATGGCCCCGGCCAGGCGGCCCGCCGCGTCATAAACCGGCATGGCGATGCAGCTCAGCCATGCAGCCTGCTGCGCCAGTGCTGGTTGCGGTGAACGC
>NZ_BAIO01000749.1 GCF_000613305.1 Komagataeibacter kakiaceti JCM 25156 | reverse complement strand
CCGCCCGACCTCGACTGCCTGGGCGGCGAACCACAGCCGCCATTCCGTATCGTCATCCTCGATCAGAAGCGGGGCGCGCAGCAGGTCGGCGGGGGTGCGTAAGGGATGCGCCAGACGGTGCAGGCAGGCCGGGCTTGCAACCGGAAAGACCAGCGGGCGCGCAAGGGGCAGGGCGCGCATGCGGGGCTGGTCGGCCATCTGCTGGTGGTCGTTGATGTAGCGGATGTCGGCATGCAGCGCGGGGCCGGTCTGGTCGGGGTCGAAGCGGCAGTCGGAATCGACCGGGCGCAGCATCACCTCCACATCCGGGTGCAGCGCGCGAAACGTGGACAGGCGCGGCAACAGCCAGTGATAGGCGATACCGTGGGAGCAGGTAAGTGTAATGCGTGGCGTCTGGCCCCGTATATCGGCCGTGGCGCGGGCCAGTCCGTCCAGCAGGGGGGCGATGCGGGCATGATAGGCCTGACCCTGTGGCGTTAGCCCCCCGCCTTGCCCCGATCGCGCAGGGCGGTGCCCAGCGTGGCCTCAAGATCGCGCAGGTGGCGGCTGACCACGGCATGATCCACCCCCAGCGCCACTGCGGCCCTGCGGATGCCGCCCGTGCGCGCATAGGCCATGAACGCATGGAGCGCCGCAAGCGGCGGGATGTGGGGACGCCGTTCCATAAGCCGCGCATGTTAGCACGAACGCACCGCGCCAGAAACCTGAGCGGATGTCATCACGTTCTGGACGGACTGGCGCGAACGGATGCCCGGCCCGCCCCCAGCAGGAAAGTGACAGCCATGCCCGTGATCGCGATCGTCTATTTCAGCGGATATGGCCATACGGCCCGTCTGGCCGACGCCGTGGCCGAGGGGCTGCAT
>NZ_BAIO01000750.1 GCF_000613305.1 Komagataeibacter kakiaceti JCM 25156 | reverse complement strand
AGATATGCGGCATTCGCGATGAAGCCGGGCTGGATGCGCCTGCGCGGCGGGGGCGGACTGGGTCGGGTTCGTGTTTTTGGCCGCTCGCCCCGTCATGTCACGGCGGAGGTGGCGGGCAGGCTGACACACGCCGTGTCCATAAATGGTCCACGGCGTATTGGCCTGTTTGTCCGCCCGACGGATGATGAAATCCGCCATGTGCTGGACCATGCATGGCTGGATGGCCTGCAGATTTATGATGAAGCGCCCCGCGCCATGGCGATCCGTGAACAGTTTGGCCTGCCGGTCTGGCTGGCCACGGGGGTTGCCCGCCGGGCCGATCTGCCGCGACCTGTGGCGTGGATGCGATGGTGATTGATCCCGCGCGCCAGCCGGTTCCGCACCGCCCCGGCGGGAATGCCCGCGCCTTTGACTGGACATTGACCGAGCGGTGGCGCGCCCCCGCGCCATGGCTGCTGGCAGGCGGCCTGACCCCCGATAACGTGCGGACGGCCATAGGGCAGAGCGGCGCGCGCGCGGTGGATGTTTCATCGGGCGTGGAATCCGCGCCGGGCGTCAAGTCACCCGAACTGATCCATGCCTTCGTGCGCGCGGCCCGCACGCCGCTTTAGAAACCGGTGAAGGTTTCCGCGCACCGCCCTTTTTAAAAAGGGCGGTGCCGCCCGAAGTCCTCGGAAACTAGCGGTAATAGCCGTAATACGCGGGCGGCGGCGGTGGCGGCGGCGGCGGGTAGGCATAAACCGGATAGGGCGCATAGGCGGGATAGGGGTATCCATAACCGTAGCCATAGGGCCGGTAGCGATAGGGCGACATGGCCACGCCCAGCGCCGTTCCCGCCGCCATGCCCATGCCAAAGCCACC
>NZ_BAIO01000751.1 GCF_000613305.1 Komagataeibacter kakiaceti JCM 25156 | reverse complement strand
GGAAGCCGCCATCCGCGCCGAGGTGCCGCGCGCCGTCAAGATCGTGCGCGCGACCGATGGCCAGGTTGACCCCGCCATCCTGCTCGGCCTTGACGCGGCGGCGGAAGATGACCTGGCCGCCCGTCCGTCCCACCATGATGCGGAAGACGGCGAACATGAGCATGATGATTTCGCAAGCTTTGTCGTCCCCCTCCCCGAACAGGCAGCGTGGAAGGCTTCATCGACCGCCTGAAGGCGCTGGCCGAACAGCACGACATCCTGCGCATGAAGGGCTACGCCAGCGTGCGCGGCAAGCCGATGCGGCTGGCGGTACAGGGCGTGGGCAGCCGCTTCCGCCACCAGTTCGACCGTCCGCTTGGCCCGGACGCGCCGCGCACGGGCAATCTGGTGGTAATCGGGTGCCAGGGCATGGACCGCGCCGCCATTGCGGCCACGCTGGCGCAGGGGTAAAGCGCGGGAAAGCGGCAGCGAGACGGGGTAGCCACCATGCATCTGCTGGCACGTGAGGTGCGCACGCTGGATGACGGCGATCAGGCGGAAGATCTGGGGCACGCCCCGGCGGATATCGTGTTCCTGTCCTTTTCGGACAGCGACCTGCTGTGCCTGAACGCCGCGCATGACGCGCAGGCGATACCCGGCGCAAGCTGCGCACCGCCAGCCTGTCACGGCTGGGGCACCCCATGTCCATCGACCTGTACGTAGCTGGCACCATCATGGAGTCGCGCTGCGTGGTGGTCCGTCTGCTCGGCGGCGTGGATTACTGGCGCTACGGGGCGGAAGAACTGGCCCGCGCCTGCCGAGAGGCCGGGATCCCGCTGGCCTTCGTTGCCGGTGACGGGCGTGACGACCCGCGCCTTGCCCGG
>NZ_BAIO01000752.1 GCF_000613305.1 Komagataeibacter kakiaceti JCM 25156 | reverse complement strand
CGGAGGTGCGGCGCAGCACCGCGCGGATGCGCGCCAGCAGTTCGCGCGGGTTGAAGGGTTTGGGCACGTAATCATCCGCCCCCAGTTCCAGCCCGATGATCCGGTCGGTGTCATCGCCCATGGCGGTCAGCATCACGATGGGCACGTTGGCCTGTGTGCGCAGCCAGCGCGAGATGTCCAGCCCGCTTTCCCCCGGCAGCATGAGGTCGAGGATGACAAGCTGGTAGTGCCCCTCCGCCCAGCGGCGGCGGGCTTCGTGCCCGTCGCGCGCGGTGGTGACACGCAGTTCGTTGCGTTCGAGAAAGCGCGCCAGCAGGTCACGGATCTCGCGGTCGTCATCAATGATCAGGATATGCGGCAGGGGGGTCATGCCCGCAGTTTACATGACCGGCCACGCCCCCGCACCAGATGTTTCACTCCGTTGCAATTATCGGGCCATGGGGGCGGCTTCAGGCCAGCCAGGCGGGCACCGGCAGGTTCTTGCCGCGCAGGAAGGCGGGATTGAACAGCTTGGACTGGTAGCGCGCGCCGCCGTCGCTCAGGATGGTGACGATACGGTGCCCCGGCCCCATGGCGCGCGCCACGCGCATGGCGGCGGCGATGTTAATGCCCGTCGAACCGCCGACCGACAGCCCCTCGTGGATGAGGAGGGCGTAAATCTGCTCCAGCGCCTCCGCGTCGGGAATGCGCTCGGCGTCATCGAAGTGCAGCCCTTCCAGATTGCCCGTCACGCGCGACTGGCCGATGCCTTCGGTGATGGAGGAACCGCTGACCGACAGGTCGCCCGATTTCACCCAGCCATACAGGCCCGATCCTCCGGGTCGGCCAGCACGATGCGCGGCCGCGCCACCCGGCGC
>NZ_BAIO01000753.1 GCF_000613305.1 Komagataeibacter kakiaceti JCM 25156 | reverse complement strand
CGCCGGACCCGCGCAGCGTGCCGGTGCTGCATACCCTGCGCTTTGCCGGGTGGGTGCTTGATACCGGCCGCCGCCGCCCTGCTCAACCCCGACGATGTGGAAGTACCGCTGACCGGCGGGGAATACGACCTGCTGCACGCCCTGCTGGAACGGGCCAACCGCGTCATGACGCGCGACATGCTGTTCGACCTGCTGCGCGGGCGGCAGGCGGGACCGTTCGACCGGGCCATTGACGTGGCGATCAGCCGCCTGCGCCGCAAGCTGGAGGATAACGGGCGCAATGCGCAGCTTATAAAGACCGTGCGTGGGGGTGGCTATGTCCTCGCCGCGGAGGTCGAGCGTATCTGACCGCGCGTATGTTCTCCTTCCCGCCGTCCTTCCTGTCCGCCCCCGAACCTGATGAACAGCCGCGCGGCAACTGGTGGTGGCGCCTGCGCAGACGCCTGCTGCCCCAGTCACTGGCGGCGCGGACCACGCTGCTCCTGATCGGCGGGCTGGGGGTGATCCAGATCATCGGCCTGACCATCCACGCCATGGACCGCTTCGATTTCGACCAGCGCATGATCAACGCGCAGGCCCGCAGCAGGGTCTTCACCTATTACCGCGCCATTGTGGAAACCGCCCCGTCCGACCGGCGCGGGAACTCGCGGCCCTTCACCTGCCCGAAGGGTCAGCATAACCCTGACCCCCGGCCCGGAACCGGACATGGTCAACGGCCTGGTCATGCCGCCCCACCCCCCGCACCACATGCACCCGCCGGGCGAATGGATGTCGTCCGATGGCATGGGGCCGCCGTTCGGTCCCCCCGGCCGCCATCACCACCCCTTCGGCCCCGGCGGCCCGGATGGACCTGATGGG
>NZ_BAIO01000754.1 GCF_000613305.1 Komagataeibacter kakiaceti JCM 25156 | reverse complement strand
TCCCGAACTCATGACCGTAAAGGCCGCGCGCCTGCTGCGCGAAGCCCCGGTCGCGGCATGGTTCTGCCGCCACGACCGGCCCGGCCATGCCCGCCAGATCGCGGGGGACATGCTCTCCCCCCACGTGGTGGGGCTGCGTTTCGCCTATCCGTTCACCACGGAAATCCCGCTATGCGATCCGGCCTATCTGGTCCGCATGGCCGCGTTTTACGATGAGTGCGCCGAACGGATCGCGACCCACCTGCTGGCCGGGCGGGATGTCGCCCTGCTGTGTGAGGGGGATCCGTTCCTGTTCGGCTCGGCCATGTATGTCTTTGACCGGCTGCACCCGCGTTTCACCTGCACCGTGGTGCCGGGCATTACCGCCATGGCGGGCTGCTGGTCCGCCGCGCAGCGCCCCATGGTGCATGGGGATGACGTGCTGAGCGTCATTCCCGGCACGCTGGATGCGGAAAGCCTGACCGCGCGGCTGGAGCAGGCGGATGCCGCCGTGATCATGAAGCTGGGCCGCAACCTTGAAAAGGTGCGCACCGCCCTGCGCCATGCCGGGCGTGAGGAACGGGCGATCTACGTCGAACGCGCGACCCAGCCGCAGCAGCGCTGCATGAAGCTAACGGACATGAAGGGGCCTGCCCCCTATTTCTCCATCATCCTCGTTCCCGGCCGGGAGGCGGCGCGATGACGGAAAGCACGGGCCGCATCTTCATCGTGGGGCTTGGCCCCGGCAACGTGGACCAGTTGACCCCGCAGGCCGCCATGGCGCTGGCGCGGGCGACCGACCTGATCGGTTACGCCCCCTATGTCGCCCGGGTCGAGGCGGGACTGGACGTGGTGCGCCATGCCAGTGACAACCGCGTG
>NZ_BAIO01000755.1 GCF_000613305.1 Komagataeibacter kakiaceti JCM 25156 | reverse complement strand
GGCCGTGGCCGCACGCGGGTTCAGCGGGGCCAGCGCCTCGCACACAAGGCGTTCGAGATCCTGCGCCGCGCGCGCCTGCATGCGGGCGGGAATTTCCTCGGAGAAAAGTTCGATCAGAAGTTCGGGCATGATCTCTTATTCCTCGCCCGCCAGCCACGCTTCACAGCAGCGCCTGGCCAGCGTGCGTACGCGGCCGATATAGGATGCGCGCTCGCTCACGCTAATGACGCCGCGCGCATCGAGCAGGTTGAACAGGTGGCTGGCCTTCAGGCACTGGTCATAGGCGGGCTGGGCCAGCCCGGCTTCCGCCAGGGCGGTGGACTCGCGTTCCGCGTCGATGAAGTGGCGGTGCAGCATCTCCACATCCGCCAGTTCGAAATTGTGGCGCGAGTAATCGCGTTCGGCGCGCAGGAACACATCGCCATATTTCAGGCCGTGGCCGTTGAAGTCGAGGTCATAGACATTCTCGACCCCCTGCACGTACATCGCCAGCCGTTCCAGCCCGTAGGTCAGTTCGGTCGAGGGGACGACGGTGGGAATACCGCCCACCTGCTGGAAATAGGTGAACTGCGTCACCTCCATCCCGTCGCACCAGACCTCCCACCCGAGGCCCCATGCGCCGATGGTGGGATTTTCCCAGTCATCCTCGACAAAGCGGATGTCGTGCTCCAGCGGGTCGATGCCGATGGCGCGGTAGCTGTCGAGCAGAAGTTTCTGGCTCTCATCCGGCGTGGGCTTGAGCAGCACCTGGTACTGGTAATAGTGCTGGAGACGATTCGGGTTCTCGCCATAGCGCCCGTCCGACGGGCGGCGGCAGGGCTGCACGTAGGCCGCCTTCCACGGGCGCGACCCCAGC
>NZ_BAIO01000756.1 GCF_000613305.1 Komagataeibacter kakiaceti JCM 25156 | reverse complement strand
CCGGGTCGGCGGGGGGCATGTCATTGGCGGCCTTGAGCTTTCCAACCGCCTGCGTGTGGCGGAAGCGTTCCGCCAGCATATAGATCAGGGCCGCGTCGATATTGTCGATACTGCGGCGCAGTTCCTCCAGTTTCTGCTGCGCTGCGTCACACGGGGCCGGGGTGGTGTTCATCTGGGTCGGTTCTCCTGAAAGGGCGGGTAAGGGAAGGTGGGCTGTTTATATGACGGGCGGCAGGTCGATCCATGCCAGATGCCCGCCCTTGCCCGCGCCGGTATCCGTAAAAATGGCCCTGCCCCCCATCCGGCCGGCCCTGACCCACGGCCGGCCATCGGTAGAGCGGCGGTCATGCCCGCAATAGACCGTATATCCCATCGGAATGTGATCGACCCAGTTCAGCCGCCGTTCGGGGTAGCCATCCTTCTGCATGTGGCCCGTCGTTTCCCCGAACAGGGCGCGCGACAGCAGGGGGGTGACGGTGCCCAGTCCCGGCGGCGGCAGTTCCCCCAGCATGCGGACATGAAAGCCCCCATGCACGAATATGGACTGCCCCAGCACGATCCATGCGGGCGCGTGCGCCAGGTCGGCCAGCGCGCGCTGGCGCACGTCGCTGTTTTCCTCGGCCATGAACTGGTCCAGCGTTTCCATGAGCGGGGGGTCACGGCGCATCTTGCGGCCCTGCAGGGCGCGGGCCAGCTTGCGGTCGTGATTGCCCAGTATGAACAGGCCGCGCCCTTCGTCGATCAGTTGCTGCATGAGCCGGAAGGCCCCGGCGCTGTCCGGCCCGTAATCCACCAGATCGCCAAGCTGTATGACAAAGCGGTCCGTCGCGGCGGCGTGGCGGAAGGCGCGCAGAT
>NZ_BAIO01000757.1 GCF_000613305.1 Komagataeibacter kakiaceti JCM 25156 | reverse complement strand
AACAGGCCCCCGAACCCCCGCCACCGGCCATAACATACGAAATTCCCGGCCCTGACACGCGCGTGGGCGGCGTGCTGGCCCGCATCGGCGCAATCCAGCCCGGTTTCACGGCCGATGGCTTCGCCCACAGTGTGGAAAGCGCGTTCCGCCTGATCGTGGGGGCCTATGCCAGCGGGGATCTCAACGTGCTGCGCGAACGGCTGACGGCCGCGACCTATGACGCGTTCGAGGCCGCGATCCAGTCCCGCCAGCAGGCGGGCGAGGTCCTGCGCAGCGAGATCCGCGACATTACCGATATTGCCCTGATCGGCGCCGAACTGGATGAGACGACAGGCCCCAACCCCATCGCCCGCATCGAGGTCCGCATCGTGTCGGATCAGGTCAGCCTGACGGTGGACAGCAATGGCCAGCCCGTGGCGGGCGTTGACGCCGTGACCGAGTTTTCCGACCTGTGGACGTTCGAATGCATTCTGGGGGCGGCGGGAGCCTGCTGGCGGCTCGGGGCAAGCCGTAGCGCGTAAGGATGTCCCTCAATAACCAGCCGATGAAATCCGTGATCTGATCGTATCCATGAAAGTATCAAGGTACGCGGTGCCGCTGTGCGCCGCTCTCGCCCTGTCCGGGTGTGATCTGAAATTCCCCGATCTGGGGGGGCATGCGCCGCCATCTAACGGTCCTGTCGCCTTCACCGCCCTGCCGGGATGGCAGGATGACCCGCTTGAACAGGCCCTGCCGGTTTTCATGGAAGACTGCCACAAGGTCGAGAGCCTGCCCGCCGACAGCACGCTGGGCGGGGAAGGGGCAAACTATCCCGACCGGCAGGTGGGGGACTGGGCGGCGGCCTGCAATGCCGCG
>NZ_BAIO01000758.1 GCF_000613305.1 Komagataeibacter kakiaceti JCM 25156 | reverse complement strand
CCGCCATGCCGGGCGGGGTCTGTGCTACTTCGAGGTTTCATCGTTCTCCTGCTGCGATCGCGCGTGCTGTGGGCGGTGTTGCGCCCCGGCGCGCTGATCGTATGCCTCCACTATACGCGCCACCAGCGGGTGGCGCACCACGTCACGTGATTCAAAACGCATCATGCCGATCCCGGGCAGGCCGTCCAGTGTCTCGACGGCTTCGCGCAGGCCGGATGTCACGCCGCGCGGCAGGTCAACCTGGCTCAGATCGCCCGTAATGACCATGCGCGTGCCTTCACCCATGCGGGTCAGGAACATCTTCATCTGGGCAGGGGTGGTGTTCTGCGCCTCGTCCAGAATGACAAAACAGTGCGCCAGCGTGCGCCCGCGCATGAAGGCGAGGGGGGCCACCTCGATCTCGCCCGTGCCCATGCGGCGGATCACCTGATCGCCCGGCATCATGTCATGCAGCGCGTCATAGAGCGGGCGCAGGTAGGGGTCGATCTTTTCCTTCAGGTCGCCGGGCAGGAAGCCCAGCCGCTCACCGGCTTCCACCGCCGGGCGTGACAGCACGATCCGGTCCACCTGCCCGGCCTGGAGCATGGCCACCGCCTGCGCCACGGCAAGGTAGGTCTTGCCGGTGCCCGCCGGGCCAAGACCGAACACCATTTCCTGCCGGGCCAGCATGGCCATGTAGTGCCCCTGACCGATCGAACGCGGCACGATGGGGCCGCGACGCGTCATGATGCTGGGCAGATCGGCAAGCGAGGGGGCGGCGGGAATGACGGGCGTGCGGACATCTTGCATGGCGGGCAGGTCCCCTGTCGCGGCGGGAGGTGCGGAAAAGGCATGGGCCGCCAGGCGGAT
>NZ_BAIO01000759.1 GCF_000613305.1 Komagataeibacter kakiaceti JCM 25156 | reverse complement strand
CCGAGCCCTGCGCCGATACTGTTCATGAGGGTGACGAAACCGGGGAAGCTGGTGTCGATGAACGCGGTGTCATCCACGCTGACCGGCCGGGTCGCGGCAAGGCCCATCACGATGGCGCTCATGGCCAGACGGTGATCCATGCGGGTCTTGACCAGACCGCCACCGGGAATGGCGCCGCCCGTGCCATGCACGATCATGTCATCTCCCACCACCTCGACACGGACGCCATTGGCTTCCAGCAGCGCCACGGTGGCGGAAAGACGGTCGCTTTCCTTCACGCGCAGTTCCTCCAGCCCGCGAAAGCGCGACTGGCCAGCAGCCTGCGCCGCCGCGACCGCCAGAACGGGGTATTCATCAATCATGGAGGGCGCGCGCGTGGCCGGGACATCCACGCCGCGCAGCGCGCAGGCGGTGGCGGTGATGTCGCCCACCGGCTCGCCGCCTTCCACGCGTTCGTTCGTGATGACCAGATCGGCCCCCATTTCACGCAGCGAGGTGAACAGCCCGGTCCGCAGCGGGTTCAGGCCCACGCCCCGCACGCTCACCTTCGACCCCGGCACCAGCAGCGCCGCCACCAGCACGAAGGCGGCGGAGGACGGATCGCCCGGCACCACGATGTCACGCGCCACCAGATCGGGACGCCCCTGAAGCGTGATGACCCGCCCGCCCGCGCCGAGGGGGTCCACCCGCACGTCCGCGCCAAAATGACGCAGCATGTTTTCCGTGTGGTCACGAGTCGCGACAGGTTCCTCCACCCGCGTTTCCCCCACGGCGTTCAGGCCCGCCAGCAGCACCGCCGACTTGACCTGTGCTGACGCCACCGGCAGCCGGTAGGACAGCGGCGGCGGG
>NZ_BAIO01000760.1 GCF_000613305.1 Komagataeibacter kakiaceti JCM 25156 | reverse complement strand
CTCTCGCTGGGCTGCACGCTGGTGGCGACGCTGATCTTCGTGCCCGCGCTGCTGCCCAAACGCCCGATTGACGAGGCGTGAGACGACAGACTCCGGGGGGAGTCGGGGGGCGCCTTTTTTTTCAGGAAGGCGGCGTATCCTGAAACTTCCGGAAAAGAGCTTTCACCTTAAAAAAAAGGCCGCTGTCCTTTCGGACGCGGCCTTTTGCGTTACCTGCGCGCGGGTCAGGACTTGAACCAGACCTCGACCGGGCCGGTGACCTTCATGGCCATGGGGTTGCCGAAGCGGTCGGTGCCGCGCCCGACCGCCAGCCGCACCCAGCCTTCGCTAATGCAGTATTCCTCGACATTGGTTTTCTCGATGCCCTTGAAACGCACGCCAATGCCGCGATCAAGCAGGGCTTCGTCGTAAAAGGGACTGGCGGGATTGACGGACAGACGGTCCGGCGGGGTATCGGTCATATCGGGTCTTTTTCCGTGTGCTGAACGTGAAACGCTGTCTGACATAGCGGGAATGCGGTTACTCTCCAACACCCTGCGGCGCATCTTCCTCCACCACGCGGATCATGGCCTGCCCCCGGGTTATGTCGGTAATGCGCGTGCGCACCTCCCCCTCCCGCGTGGCGGGGGCGCTGATATGCAGGCTGACGCCATCCGCGCCGAAATCCTCCGCCACGACCCGGCATTCCAGACTTTCCAGCCGGGCGCGCAGCAGCGCGTGTTCGGAAAAGCCGCAGGCGAAGGTCAGATCCACCATCTCCACGATCGGGAGGCGGGGGGCCTGACGCAGGCATTCCGCCGCCGTCCCGCCATAGGCGCGCACCAGCCGCCCGCGCCCAGCTTGGT
>NZ_BAIO01000761.1 GCF_000613305.1 Komagataeibacter kakiaceti JCM 25156 | reverse complement strand
CTTCGGTCTCGGGCACCTTCGCCCCCGTGGTCATGAACGCGGGGGCGTGCGGCGGAAGGCATTCCGGGGCGCTTCGCCCGGCCAGTCGATCACATGATCCTCCAGCATGCCCGCCTCCCGTTCGCTGACCACCCGGCCGCTGACGGATATGCCCGCCGCGTGCACGCTCTCATGCGTGCCGGACACGAGCGGGTGCCACCATGGCAGAGGCTCGCCATCACGCACCAGAATGTAGCCGCAGGTAGGGGGGAGCCAGTCAATGTCGGCCAGCATCTCCGGCGTCAGGCTTATGCAGTCCTGCACCCGGCGCTGGCGATGGGCGTAATCGGTGCACTGGCAGGTTTTCGTATCAAGCAGGCGGCAGGCGACATCGGTGAACAGCACCTCATCCGTCTCGTCCTCGCGCAGCTTGTGCAGGCAGCATCGCCCACAGCCGTCACACAGCGATTCCCACTGCGCGCGCGACATGTCCGCCAGCGGCGTCGTTTCCCAGAAGGGAGGATTATCGTCCGTCATGCGCGTGGTCCCGCCCTGTCCCGTTCATGAAACCTCACTGTCTCGCCCCCGCCGCCAGCACGCATAGCAGGATCATCCCCCCGAAAACACGCCCACACCCGCGACCGGCCCCCCCAGCAGGGGCAGCCAGACCAGCCGGAGCCGCGCCTTCGCGTCCGCCCCAAGCCCACTGGCCGTGCGGACCAGACCGGGGGGAATCCGGTCCAGAACCCGCAAGAGTGGCCACATGGCGGCGGGCGCGACGGACATGCCCTGCATCACGCTGCCCGCAACACCCATCGGCCGCGCGACCGTAGGCCACCATAGCGCAAGCCACAGCCCCCGGCA
>NZ_BAIO01000762.1 GCF_000613305.1 Komagataeibacter kakiaceti JCM 25156 | reverse complement strand
CTGGGCGCGCACCATGGGCGGCGTGGCGCCGGGCAGGGCGCGGGCCATATGGTCCACGGGGGATTCGTCGGGGCGCAGTTCCTCGGCCTGGTGCTGGGCGAAATAGCCCACCTTCAGCTTCGGGCTGTGCTGGATGGTGCCGGATTGGGGTGCGAGCCTGCCCGCCACCAGCTTGGCGAAGGTGGACTTGCCGTTGCCATTGGCGCCCAGCAGCGCGATCCGGTCTTCCATGTCGATGCGCAGCGACAGGTTGGACAGGATGGTGTGGTCGCCATACCCGGCACTGACCCGCTCCATGGTCAGCATGGGCGGTGGCAGGGCGGAGGGTTCGGGAAAGGAGAACTGGCTGGGCGCGTCTTCCACCACGCTTTCGATCTGGGGCAGTTTTTCCAGCGCCTTCAGCCGGGCCTGCGCCTGCCGGGCCTTCGTGGCCTTGGCGCGGAAACGGTCCACGAAGGACTGCATATGCGCCCGGCGCGCATTGATGCGCTCGGCCATGCGGGCCTGTTGCAGGGCCTGCTCGGTGCGGATGCGCACGAATTCCTCATACCCGCCGGGGGTCAGGCTCAGCCTGCCGTGGTCGAGATGGGCAATGGCGTCCACCGCGCGGTCCAGCAGCCCCCGGTCATGGCTGACGATCAGCGCGGCGCCGGAAAAACGCGCCAGCCAGTTTTCCAGCCAGATGGTGGCTTCCAAGTCAAGGTGATTGGTCGGCTCATCCAGCAGGAGCAGGTCGGGGTTGAGGAACAGCGCGGTGGCCAGCGCCACGCGCATCCGCCACCCGCCCGAAAAGTCGGAAACGGGGCGCGCCTGTGCGGCAGCGTCAAACCCCAGCC
>NZ_BAIO01000763.1 GCF_000613305.1 Komagataeibacter kakiaceti JCM 25156 | reverse complement strand
CCGCGCCAGCGCGCAGGGCGGCGGCGACATGTTCATGCCCGTTGCTGCGCTCGCCCCGCAGGGCGATGAAGACATCCCCCGCATTGAGCGTGCGGGTGTCGATCGAGACACCCGTTCCGGCGATAGCGTGTGATGTGGATGACGGAAAACGCCCCGATGTCGCGGCCAGAAGGTCCGCGCGGCTCCATAACAGTGTCATTCAGTCCCCGTCAGGCCACGGATGACCGTGGCGTCGTCAAATGGCAGGCTCTCGTGGCCAATGATCTGTCCCTGTTCATGGCCCTTTCCCGCCACGACCAGCACGTCACCTTCCTCCAGCATGTCCAGCCCCGTGGCGATGGCGTGGCGGCGGTCCCCGATCTCCAGCGCGTGGGGGGCGGCGGCCAGTATTTCGGCGCGGATGGTGGCCGGTATTTCGGTGCGCGGGTTGTCATCCGTCACGATCACGCGGTCAGCCAGGCGGCTGGCCGTCTCCCCCATCACGGGGCGTTTGCCCCGGTCGCGGTCGCCACCCGCGCCCATCACGATCACCAGCCTGCCGCGCGTATGCGGGCGCAGCGACTGGAGCAGGCGTTCGATCGCATCGGGCGTATGGGCGAAATCGACATAGGCCGTCGCCCCGTTGGGCAGCACGGCCACCTGCTCCAGACGGCCCCGCACGCCATGCAGGTGTTCGAGTTGCGCGATCGCGCGCTCGGGCGCGTCATCATCCGCGCCCGACATGGCGGCGGCCAGCAGCAGGTTGTCCACCTGGAAACGGCCCGCCAGCGGCACCGCGATCTCATGCCGGCCCGAAGGGTGCCAGTTTCAGAATCTGCCCGGTCGGTGTCGGCCAG
>NZ_BAIO01000764.1 GCF_000613305.1 Komagataeibacter kakiaceti JCM 25156 | reverse complement strand
GAATTGCCCCGGGTTTTGTGGAGACAGAACGACCCGAGAGGTAAGAAGAATTCATGAGCAACAAATCGAAGCGTTTTCCACCTGAGTTTTGTGACCGTGCAGCCCGCATGGTTCTGGAGGAAGAGAAGAACCATCCATCACGCTGGTCCGCAGTGATGATGATCGCTCCAAAGCTGGATATTCATCCTGACACGCTGTCAAAATGGACCCGTCTGCATGAACGGGCCAATGCGCCTGCGGTAAGTGATCTTCCTGATCGGGAGAAGATCAGGCAACTGGAGCGAGAGAACCGCGAATTGCGGCAGGCCAATGAAATCCTGCGCAAGGCGTCAGCATATTTTGCCCAAGCGGAACTCGACCGCATCTTCAAGCCATGACACGCTTCATTGAGGAGCATCGGCAGACATATGGTGTCGGGTCAATCTGCAGGGTTCTGTCGATTGCACCATCTGCCTATTATGCTTATCGGGCGAGACAGGAAAATCCCTGTGTGCGCAGCCAGAAAGACAAAGAGCTGTGTCATGAAATCTGCAGGGTCTGGAACGATAATTTCTGTGTCTATGGAGCGCGCAAGGTCTGGCATCAGCTCAAACGTGAAGGGTTGGATGTCGCCCGCTGCACGGTAGAGCGGCTGATGCGCCGGATGGGACTGAAAGGCGTCATGCGTGGCAAGGGAGTCAGAACCACACGGCCAGATCCGGCACGGCCCTGTCCACAGGATCTGGTGCGGCGTCAGTTCCATGCACCAGCCCCCAACAGGCTATGGGTTTCGGATTTCACTTACGTTTCCACCTGGCAGGGCTTTGTGTATGTGGCCTTCATCATTGATGTATTC
>NZ_BAIO01000765.1 GCF_000613305.1 Komagataeibacter kakiaceti JCM 25156 | reverse complement strand
CGCTGGCGGAATCGGAGGCGGTCATCGCGTTCGGCCATCCGGGGCCGATTACCGATGGCGGCTGGTCCATGGTGCATGACCGGGGTATGCACGCCATACGCCGGACCTTTCCGCAACTGCGCACCATTTATGTGGAAAGCGTGCCCTATTCCGCCGACGCCACGCGAATCTTCCGCCAGTTCGTGGCGGAAGGCGCGCAGATGATCTTTTCCACATCGGAATATGGTGACTTCATGAAGGACGTATCGGACCGCGCGCCCGATGTCGCCTTCATGGAATGTGACGGCTCCACCGTTACCGGCAACCTGGCTGGTATTACGTCGCGCACTGGTACGCCAGCTATGTCATCGGCATCGCGGCGGGGCTCATGACCCGCACCGGCAAACTCGGGTTCCTGGGCTCCTTCCCCATCCCGTCCGTCTATGCCAGCGCCAACGCCACCCTGCTGGGCGCGCAGTCGGTCAATCCCTCCATCACGATGCAGGCCATCACCACCAATTCATGGTTCGACCCGCAGGCCGCGACACAGGGCGCCACCGCCCTGGTCGATAACGGGTGCGACTTCCTGTGCGGCATCATGGATGAACCGGCCTATCTGCGCGTGGCCACGCAGCGCGGGATCAAGGCCGCGATGTGGAATACCGGCATGCTCAGCTACGGGCCGCAGGCCTATGTCAGTTCCGTCACGCTGGACTTCGATGAATTCTACATCGCGCAGGTGCGCAACCTGCTGGCGGGACAATGGAAGCCCGAAGGGCTGTTCCTGACACTGGGCAGGGGCGTGGATCGCGACGCCTGGGGCCCGACCGTGCCACAGGCCGCGGCCCGGCA
>NZ_BAIO01000766.1 GCF_000613305.1 Komagataeibacter kakiaceti JCM 25156 | reverse complement strand
CGCCGCAGTGCTCCGGCATGCTTGCGGGTGAACACCGCGCTGTTGCGCGCGATCAGCCGTGATGCGCTGGTGGCGTCCGACGTGGCGCATTCATAATGCACGATACAGATGGCCGGGTCATACAGAATGCGATAGCCCAGCGCGCGGATGCGCATGCACAGGTCGGTTTCCTCGAAATACGCAGGGGCGAAACTTTCATCAAATCCGTCCAGCACCTGAAGTATCTCGGTGCGGACCATCAGGAACACGCCCGAACAGAAATCCACCATGCGCAGGAAACCGGCCTCCGGCACCGCCGGGTGGGCGTCGCGCATGTAGCCCTGCACCGATCCGTCGCGCCAGACGATGCTGCCCGCTTCCTGCAGCAGGCCATGGGTCCGGACCACGCGACCGCCCACCGCGCCGGTCGTCTCCGCCGCCATGAGACGTGAGAGCGCGTTGGCCACCGCGCCGTATTGCAGGTCCACATCGTTGTTCAGGTAAAGTGTCGCAGGCGCGCGCGCATGGCGCAGGGCCGCGTTGCAGCCGCGCACGAAGCCGATATTGCCCGCGTAGCGCAGGACTTCGATGCCCTTTACATGGCGCTCGATACTGGCCACGCCATCACGCGATCCGGAATCCACCACGATGACCTGCATCGCCCCAGAATAGTTCGCCCGCAGCGAGGCCAGCGTGGACAGGGTCATTTCAAACTGGTTATGCGCGACGATAATCACGCTGAGCGCGGGCGGGGCATCGGTGCTGAAATCAATGCGTCCATCCAGCAGCAGCGGCAGGCGCATGGCGCACATGTGGCGGAACAGGGCGCGGGCCTGTTCCTCGTCACCGGG
>NZ_BAIO01000767.1 GCF_000613305.1 Komagataeibacter kakiaceti JCM 25156 | reverse complement strand
CGCGCGGCGGCCCGCCATCGCGTTGACCAGAACCGGCGCGCCATCAAGGCAGGAAGCGGCAAAGGCCGCGTGTTCGGCGGCCAGCGTATCATGATCGCGCCATGTTACGGATTCGCGCCGGAATCCCCCCGTGCCCGGCAGGGGCAGTCCGCGCTCCCGGCCGATCATGGTGAGTTCACGCTTCACGAAATCGGCTGAAAGGTAGCCTTCCTGCGAGAACACGCGCATCCGCCGCTCGGTCTTGAGCGAGATGCGGCTTGCGGCGATGGTGGCCACGCACCCGTTTTCAAAGCGCACGCGGGCGTTGGCGATGTCCTCGAACGGGGAACTGACCGCCGCCCCCAGCGCATCGACGCTTTCGATCGGGCTATCCACAATGGCCAGCACAAGATCCAGATCGTGAATCATGAGGTCAAGGATGACCGATACATCCGTGCCGCGCGGCTTGTAGGGCGCGATCCGCGTGGCCTCGATATAGAGCGGGCGGGAAATGCGCTCGGTAATGGCCCGGTGTTCGGCCGAATAGCGCAGCAGGTGCCCGACCTGAAGCACCACCGCGTTCTGGCTGGCCAGCCGCGCCAGCTCATCGGCCTGTTCCAGCGTGGCCGCCATGGGCTTTTCAACCAGCACATGCCGCCCGGCCGCCAGCGCCTGACGCGCCAGATCGAAATGATGGTCCGCCGGGGCCGCGATAATGATCGCATCCGAACAGGCCAGCAGATCGGGATAGGACAGGACCGGCGCGCCCCCGGCCTCGGCCGCGACCTGTGCCGCGCGCCGCCCGTCCGGGTCATGGATGCCCGACAGGATTTCACGCGGGGAG
>NZ_BAIO01000768.1 GCF_000613305.1 Komagataeibacter kakiaceti JCM 25156 | reverse complement strand
TGGACGCGGCATGGGGCCGGTGGGTGCGGCCATGGGCGGTGGCGGCGTGGTGCTTCCTGACCTGCGGCATCGCCATGGGGTCGTGGTGGTCGTACTACGTGCTGGGCTGGGGCGGCTACTGGTTCTGGGATCCGGTGGAAAACGCCTCCCTCATCCCGTGGCTGACGGGAACGGCGCTGGTGCATTCCGCCATCGTGGTGGAAAAGCGCGAGGCGCTGAAGATCTGGACCGTGCTGCTGGCCATCGGCACTTTCTCGTTCTCGCTTTCCGGCACCTTCCTGGTGCGTTCGGGCATTCTCAATTCCGTGCATGCCTTTGCCAACGACCCCGCGCGCGGCGTGTTCATACTGGGGCTGCTGGCGGTGGTGATTGGCGGCTCGCTGCTGCTGTTCGCCATCCGCGCGCCACAGCTCACCACCGGCGGCCTGTTCGCCCCCCTCTCGCGGGAGGGGCTGCTGGTGCTCAACAACATCCTGCTGTGTTCCATCTGCGCGGTGGTGCTGACGGGCACGATGTATCCGCCCTTCATGTCGCTGCTGTTCGGCAGGACCATTTCCGTCGGCAAGCCTTTCTTTGACGCCACGACCATTCCGCTGGCCATCCCGCTCATGGTGTTCATGGGGTTTGGCCCGATGGTGCCGTGGAAACGCGCACAGATGTGGCCGGTACTGCGCCGCCTGTGGTGGGCGGCGTGCCTGTCGCTGCTGGCGCTGGCCGTCGCCACCTTCCGTATGCGTGAAGTCCTGCCGGCGCTGGCCAGTGCCGGTGCGGTCTGGGTGATCGCGAGCAGCGTGGCCGATATTGTCGACCGGCTGCGCCTGTTCCG
>NZ_BAIO01000769.1 GCF_000613305.1 Komagataeibacter kakiaceti JCM 25156 | reverse complement strand
ACATGGTTCGTGCCCTATCGCGTCCCACGGGGCAAGCGGCCCGAGGGCACGCTGTTTACAGGGTATTACGAGCCGGAAATTCGCGGTTCTCTGCACCGGGGCGGGATTTACCAGACCCCCGTCTATCGCCGCCCGCCCGATCTGGTGCGCCAGCGTGACGCGCAGGGCAATACGGTGACAGGCCGCCTGCAGGGCGGGCAGGTCGTGCCCTACTGGACCCGCGCGCAGATTGATCAGGGCGTTCTGGAGCATAAAAAGCTCGAACTGCTGTGGCTGGCGGATCCGGTGGATCTGTTCTTCCTCCAGATCCAGGGGGCCGGTCGTGTCCGCCTGCCCGATGAGAAGGTGATCCGCCTGGGCTTTGACGGGCTGAATGGCCAGCCTTACGTGCCGCTGGGCCGGGTCATGGTGGCGCAGGGGCTGCTGCGGGCCGATGATGTCAGCATGGCCTCCATCCGTGGCTGGCTGGAGGCGAATCCCTCCGGTGCGATGGCCATGATGGAACAGAACCCGAATTACGTCTTCTTCCGTGAACTGGGGCAGGGCGATACGCAGGCCGGCGCGCCGGGCGCGCTGGGTGTTGCGCTTACACCGGGCCGTTCCATGGCGGTGGACCGGCATTTCATCGCGCTGGGCAGCCCGGTATGGGTGCAGACGCAGGTTCCCGTTGACGGGCATGCAACGAACTGGAACCGGCTTGTCTTCGCTCAGGATCTGGGCACCAACATCAAGGGCCCCGACCGGGCCGACCTGTATATGGGCTGGGGGCCGGAAGCCGCGCAGACAGCGGGCAACCTGCGGTCAGGCGGGCAGATGATCGTGCTGG
>NZ_BAIO01000770.1 GCF_000613305.1 Komagataeibacter kakiaceti JCM 25156 | reverse complement strand
CTGCACCTGGGGGCGGTAGTCACGCAGTTCCCGCCACAGCTGGTCCAGCCTGCGGGCGGCTTTCTCCTGTTCGGGGTCGCGGTCGAGACGGCCGGAAGCCACGCGGGCCTCATAGGCGGCGAAGGGGCCGGTGCCCGCGGGAAACACCGCAGGGGACGGGCGGACGGGGGCGATGTCTGTATCCATGATCTTTCGCCGATAGTCCGGAAAAAAAAGCCCTTCAAGGCCATGAACTCGCCAAACTGTGTCATGACAGGCGTTCTCTCCATCTGGTGAACTAAAACCCCATCAGATGGAGAACTTGTGATGACCGACTGGAACGCCTACCGCGCCCATCTGGGCCAATCCGTCCAGGCTTTCGCGACGCTGGCCCCCGACACGCTCAAGGGACTCCAGACACTAGACCACGCGGCCGCCGCCACGGGCCATCTGGACGCCAAGACACGCGAACTGATCGCGCTGGCCGTGGCGGTCACCACGCGCTGTGACGGGTGCATCGCCGTCCATTCCAAGGCCGCCGTCAAGGCCGGGGCCACGAAGGAGGAAATAGCCGAGGCGCTTGGCGTCGCCGTGGCGCTCAACGCGGGCGCGGCCCTGGTCTATTCCAGCCGCGTGCTGGACGCGGTCGATACGGTCACGGCTGAACCGGGCGGGGATGCTTGCGATGGAGTGAATCCGGTCCTAGTCTCGCCACGGTTCACTTGAGCACGTGCAGGATGGCATGATTCACCCCGTTATTCCCGACTACGCGGCGCTGGAGGCGGCTCCCGTATCCACCACGCCGTTCGCCCACGCGGTGGTGCCGCAGTTCATCCGCCCGGCG
>NZ_BAIO01000771.1 GCF_000613305.1 Komagataeibacter kakiaceti JCM 25156 | reverse complement strand
TGCATCCCACGCTCGCGGGTGGCAGCCGGTAGGTCACGCTGGCGGCCCCCGCGGCGGATCCATGGCCCAGTAGCAGCCCGTAACACAGCCATGCCGCGATCCCTGCCCGCATCGTCCTGTCACCACTCCCCGTTCCGCATTGCCGGGCTGACATTAAAGGATGAGAACAAAATAAGAAAGTACGGAAAATCCAGTTACTTCCGCCATGGTGTCTCCCGTATTGCGCACGTATGATCATGCCCATGCGAATCTGTTTTATCGGTGACAGTTACGTCACGGGAACGGGCGATGAAGCCTGTCAGGGCTGGGCCGGACGCCTGTGCGCCATGGAGCGTCGGGGCGGGCTGGATGTCACCCTCTACAACCTTGGCGTGCGGGGGCAGACCAGCCGCGACATCGCGCGGCGCTGGCGGCAGGAGACCGCGCCACGTCTCGATGGGCGGGACGAGGGCGGTATTGTCCTGTCCTTCGGGGTGAATGACTGCACACGCACCACGGCCGGGCGGCCACGCGTCGCCCCGGCGGAAAGTCTGGAAATCACCCGGCTGATACTGGAACAGGCGCGCCAGCTCTGTCCGGTGCTGATGGTCGGGCCGCCCCCCGTGGGGCGGGAGGATCCGGATATACGCACCCACGCCCTTTCCACCGCGATGGCGGCGCTGTGCGGGCGGCTGACCGTCCCTTTCCTGCCTATATGGGAACCCCTACGCATGGACCCGCTCTGGTGCGCCGAAATCGCGCATGGTGATGGCGCGCACCCGGCGGGCGGCGGTTACGCCGCGCTGGCCCGGCTGGTCCATCAGTGGCCCGCATGGCGGGC
>NZ_BAIO01000772.1 GCF_000613305.1 Komagataeibacter kakiaceti JCM 25156 | reverse complement strand
ACCTCCTCCAGCACCGCCTGCCGGGTGCCCGACAGCACCACGGTGGCCCCCTGCGCATGGAGCGCGCGGACAATCTCGCGCCCGATTCCGCCCGATGCGCCGGTCACCAGCGCAACTTTTCCGTCAAGTCTGAACATGAACCGTCCGTCCCCTTCAGCTATCCATCAATGAAACAGGATGCCGCGCGCATTCAGCGCGCGGCGAGATAGGCTTCAATATCGGCGGGCGTGCCGACCGAACGGGTCGCGACATCACCATTGATGCGCCGCACCAGCCCCGCCAGCACCTTGCCCGCCCCGATCTCGACAAAACTGTCGATGCCCATGGCCACCATCGCGTCAACGCTTTCACGCCAGCGCACCGTGCCCGTGATCTGGCGCACCAGCAGGTCACGGATCATGTCGGGCTGGGTCACCTTGGCCGCCGTGACATTCGCCACCACCGGCACGACAGGGGGGCTGATCCGGGCCTCGGCCAGGGCATCGCGCATTTCCACGGCGGCGGGTTCCATCATGGAACAGTGGAACGGGGCGGAAACCGGCAGCTTGAGCGCGCGCTTGACGCCCTGCGCCTTCGCCAGCGCGATCACGCGGTCAATCGCCGCCATCTCCCCCGCCACAACCACCTGGCCGCCGCCATTGTCATTAGCGACCTCAAGCACCTGCCGGTGGGTCCGGCCCGCCTCATCGGTAAAATTCGCGGCTTCCGCGCACAGGGTGGTGGCGCGTTCAAGGTCCATGCCCACGCCGATCAGGGCGGCCATGCCACCTTCCCCCGGCGGCACGGCCTTCTGCATGGCGTTGCCGCGCAGGCG
>NZ_BAIO01000773.1 GCF_000613305.1 Komagataeibacter kakiaceti JCM 25156 | reverse complement strand
CCCCCCCCGGATACCCCTCCCGCCGCGATGCTGGCGAAGCTGGTCGAACTGCCCTTCGTGGGCCGTATCGCGGCTGGCGCCCCGATCGAGGCGATCAACACCACGACCACCCACATCACCGTTCCGGTGGATATGCTGGGCAGGGCCAGCGGCCATTACGCGCTGGAGGTCTGTGGGGATTCGATGGAGGAAGCCGGGATCCTGGACGGCGATACGGTCATTATCCGTGACCAGCGTCAGGCCAGTGACGGCCAGATCGTGGTGGCCTGATTGACGGGGAGGAAGTCACGCTCAAGCGCCTGCGCCATGAAGGTGATGACATTGCGCTGATTCCGGCCAACAGGCGGTATGAGACCCGTGTGCTGCCCGCGCGGCGGGTCAGCATACAGGGCACGCTGGCCGGGCTGATCCGGCGTTACTGAGCCTGCGGGCCGACAATATCATCCCATGATGGCAGGCGGGCCGCCAGACTGGCCACGGCGTCCGGCCCCATGGGGGTGACGGGCGGGAACTGAGCCAGGATACGGACCCGGCCATGGCGTTCAATGGCCGCGCGCCCGATGGCTTCAGGGGGGCCGTTCAGGATCACCCCCGCCACCCGCAGGCCGCGTGCGCGTAGTGCGGCAAGGCTGAGCAGGGTATGTTGATGGTGCCAAGCTGGCTGCGCGCCACCAGCACCACGGGCAGCGCCAGACGGACCATGAGGTCGATCATCAGGTAATCCCGGGCAATGGGCACGAACACGCCCCCTGCCCCTTCCACCACCAGTGGACCCCGCGCCGCGTCATGGGGCGGCAGGGTCAGGCTGGCCGG
>NZ_BAIO01000774.1 GCF_000613305.1 Komagataeibacter kakiaceti JCM 25156 | reverse complement strand
CTGCCCAGCCCCCCCGTTGTCGCGACCCCGCCGATGACGGCGGCGGCGATCGGGGCCAGCACCCATGTATCCCCGATGGAAGGCTGCGCCGTGCCCAGCCGCGCTACCATGAGAATACCCGCAAGGGCGGACAGGAACCCCGCCGTGGCGAAGGCCGCGACCCGGATGGCATCAACCCGCAGGCCCAGCATCCGCGCCGCTTCGGGGTTGCTACCGATCGCATAGACATACCGCCCCACCGGCGTGCGCGCCATGACGAAGCCCACGACGCCAAGGCAGGCCAGCAGGATGACGAAGGGCACCGGCACCCCGTAAACCACCCCCCGGCCCAGGAACGAGATGTCACCGGGCACGCCGGTAATGGCCACCCCTTTTGTCACGACAAGGTTGGCCCCGCCATACACGCCCGCCATGCCGATAGTCAGCACCAGCGAATGAAGCCGCAGCCGGGTAATCAGCACGCCGTTGAGCATGCCGCACAGCGTGCCCAGCAACAGGCACAGCCCAAGCGACAGCCACGGGTCAAGCCCCGCCTGCACCATGAGCATGCCGCCCGTAATACCCGCCAGCCCGCCAATGGCGCCCACCGACAGATCCAGCTCCCCCAGAATCATGAGAACGGACTGCCCGATCGTGACCAGCCCGATAAAGGCCAGCGCACGCGCCATGATCATGAGGTTGAAGCTGGTCAGGAAATGCGGCGACAGCAGCATGACACGCCGAATATGATGACAAGCGCCGCGATTACGCCCCCCAGCGGGCTGCTCATGCAGCGCGCGGCCAGCCTGCGCAGCGGCGGCAGGCGCGGTGGCG
>NZ_BAIO01000775.1 GCF_000613305.1 Komagataeibacter kakiaceti JCM 25156 | reverse complement strand
TCTGTGGCTGTGGCTGATGGCTGTGGCTGTGGCTGTGGCTGTGGCTGTGGCTGTGGCTGTGGCTGTGGCGTAGCAGCCGGTGGGCGGGGCGCAACCTCCGGCCGGTCAAAAAAGACCTGAATGGCGTTTTTTCCCTCTTCGGGTTCCTGCACCCGCGTATGGCCCGGCAGCAGCCACGCCCCGACCGCGCCATGCACCAGCAGGGCAAGCATGACGGCCCACCCGACAGCCATGCCGCGCCAGCCCCGGCCTTCCATCATGACGGGGCGCAACACGGGGCTTCTGTGCGGCGTTCCGTCCTGCCGCCGCACGGTTTCACCCATCATGGCCGCAGGCCCCCAATCCGGATTTGACAAAAAATAACGCACATCCGAGAATACACTCCGGTTACCATCCCGATCTTACAGCCGGAAAGAACCAGTTCAATCATGGGCCACGCCCGCCACCCCTTTCTGCACCACAGGCCCGTGATCCGCTGGATCATGGTGCTGTGCGCGTGCCTGGGGCTGTGGGGGCAACTCCTGATCGAAAGCCGCAGCCTGCCCGGTGAGTTGCCGCGCGCGACCATCATGCGGCTGACCGGAATCGACATTGCCTCCTCCGTGGCCACAGCGGCCCCGGTGGACCATCCCGCGCGCATCATCACGCCATGATGGATGGCATGCCGGAACATCGGCATGACACGGCGGAGCATACCGGCCACGACCATGCCGAAGGGTGCCCGCTCTGCCCGCTTCTGCACCTGCCCGCGCTGGCCCTCACGGCCCTTCCCTTCATTCCGTGCCCACCCGCTCATCTGGG
>NZ_BAIO01000776.1 GCF_000613305.1 Komagataeibacter kakiaceti JCM 25156 | reverse complement strand
CGCATTGGCGGGATCGAGAGCCTGCGCGGCGCGCTGATCGATGACTGCACGCTGGCCGCCCACATCAAGCACAGCGGCGGCGCGATCTATCTGGGCCATAGCTGCCTGGCCCGGTCGATCCGCCCCTACCCCGACCCGGCGGACATCTGGCGCATGGTGGCGCGCACGGCCTATGTACAGCTTGACTATTCCCCCGTGATGCTGGTGGGCACCATCATCGGCATGATCCTGCTGTGGATCGTGCCCATGCAGCTTGCCCTGTTCAGCCACGGGCTGCCCTGCCTGCTGGGGGCGGGGGCGTGGATCATGTCCATGGCGTCCTATACCCCCACGCTGCGCCGCTTCCGGCAGTCGCCCGCATGGGCGATGTTGCTGCCAGCCATTGCCGGGTTCTATATGCTGGCCACGATCGGTTCGGCGGTGGACCATCACCGGGGCCGGGGTGTGGTGTGGAAAAGCCGCGCCTATACCGAGCCTGACGGCGCGATCTCGACCTCCATGCGGGCCGAGAACAGCGCCACCGTAATGAACCGCACCATGGGAGATGACGTAGGGTGAACACCAATGAGTGGGCCGTGTGGGGAAACGAGGATGTCTCGTCCGGCAAGGACGCCGGCGATGAGAATTTTCCGGTAGGCTCCCTGCTGATCAGCCGCAGGCTGCGTCCGCATGTGCATGCCTATTACGACTTCGCGCGCGTGATCGACGATATTGTCGATACTGACCGCCTTGACCCGAAGGCCAAGATCGCGCGCCTCAACGCCATGGAAGAGGTGGTGCTGGGCCGCCACAGGGCCCCCGGGCGGCGC
>NZ_BAIO01000777.1 GCF_000613305.1 Komagataeibacter kakiaceti JCM 25156 | reverse complement strand
GCAGCGCGGACCGCGTACCCTGCCAGACAACCCGCACGCCACCGGTCAATGCAGGACTGCCGGGCCGGGGCTGATAGAAAACCGGCTGCGGCATGAGCGCGGGGGCGGCAAGGCCGCAACCCGGCGCAATCTGCGCGCTCCCCACGCACACAAGCATGGCCAGAAACCTGAAATGGCGGACGAGGCGCATGGTGGTCATGTTTTCCTCAATAACGGGCGCGCATCATGCCACGGTTTCCCATCCCGACGCCCCGCGCGGCCGCAACATGAGCGCGTAAAGCAGAATACAGCTATAAGACAGCATCATAAGCCCCATGAACGCCGCCTTTACCCCGACATGAGGCATCAGGGCCGCGAAAACCTGCGGCATCACCCCGCCACCTGAAAACGCCATGACCAGCAGGGTCGTGGCCTGACGCCGACACGGCCCCGCCAGCCCCAGCACAAGCGGGAACAGGATTGGCATCATCATGGCGTTGGCCAGCCCGAACAATGCCACGCACAGGACCGATCCCGTGCCCTGCGCCAGCACCGCCGCAAGACACAGCACCATGCCCATGATGGCGGATAACGCCAGATAGGCCCGCTGGCCACACATTGCGGGCACCATGACCGTGCCGATCACATAGCCGCACAGCATGGCCGCCAGCGTCAGTGAGGTCAGGAACCGGACCTGCCCCAGCGACAGGCCGGCCTGCCCGCCGTAAAGGCCGATGCCATCACCCGCCATGACTTCGGCCCCCACATACACGAACACCACACCCACGCCCGCCCATGCCCGCGCGCCCATGCGCGGGGCGAAGGCGGA
>NZ_BAIO01000778.1 GCF_000613305.1 Komagataeibacter kakiaceti JCM 25156 | reverse complement strand
CGCCACCATGCCCGAAGTCCGCACGCTGGACATGCGCGCCGACCCGCCGGAGCGCGGGCTGTTCCTTTCGCCAGTGCTGACAGGCGCGATCCATGACGCTATCGGGCGCGGCGAACAGGCGATGCTGTTCCTCAACCGCCGGGGCTATGCGCCGCTGACGCTGTGCCGCACCTGCGGCCACCGCATGCAGTGCCCCAACTGCACCGCGTGGCTGGTCGAACACCGCGCGCGCCATATCCTGACCTGCCACCACTGCGGCTATGACGAGCCCATTCCCCAGACCTGCCCCAAATGCGCCGATGCCGACAGCCTGACCCCCATCGGCCCCGGCGTGGAACGGATAACGGAGGAAGCGCGCGCCACCTTCCCCGATGCGCGGATACTGGTCATGGCCAGCGATACGCTGAGCGGCCCCGCCGCCACCGCCGCCGCGGTCGAGCGCATCGCCCGCCGTGAGATCGACCTTGTGATCGGCACGCAGATCGTGGCCAAGGGCTGGCACTTTCCCCACCTGACGCTGGTGGGAATCGTGGATGCGGATCTCGGGCTGGGGGGGGGCGACCTGCGGGCGTCGGAGCGCACGGTACAGCTTCTGCACCAGGTGGCGGGCCGCGCGGGCCGGGCCGAAGCGCCGGGGCATGTGCTGTTGCAGAGCTACGTGCCCGATCATCCGGTCATGCAGGCGCTGGTATCGGGTGATTTCGACAGTTTCATGCAACAGGAGGCCGAACAGCGCCGCCCCGGTTTCTGGCCGCCCTATGGCCGGCTGGTGGCCTGATCGTCAGCGCCGACACGCCGGAAG
>NZ_BAIO01000779.1 GCF_000613305.1 Komagataeibacter kakiaceti JCM 25156 | reverse complement strand
ATCGAGCGCATGGCCGGTCACGCCATCGGGAAAGCGGGCGCGCGCCAGCGCGATATGCCCGCGCAGCACGCGGGTAAAGGCGTTGCGCACGTCATCATCGGGCGTGTCCGGCCCGGTCCACACGGTGCGGGTGATGTCGGTGGTGCCGAAGGGGTACTGGCCGCCGCTGTCGATCAGGTAGACCTCGTTGGGCTGGAGCGCGCGGTCGGTTTCGGGTGTGACACGGTAGTGGATGATGGCCCCGTTCGGCCCCGCCCCTGAAATGGCGGGAAAACTCTCCCCCCGGTAGTCCGGACAGGCCGCGCGGAACTGGTCGAGCCGGGTGGCGGCCGCAAGCTCCGCCGTGCGGGTGGCGTTTTCATCCAGCCAGTGCAGGAAGCGGCATATGGCCACCCCGTCCACCAGATGGGCGTGGCGGCTGCCCTCCTGCTCGGTCGGGTTCTTGATCGCCTTGGGCAGCAGGCAGGGATCGCCCTTGCGCATGACGGTGGCGCCCGCGTCTTCCAGTGTCTGGATGAACCACAGGGCGTTGCTGGCCGGGTCCACCCGCACGCGGGCGGGGGCCAGCGCGCGCAGCGCGTCTTCCAGCGCGTGGGGGGGCTGGAGGGTAATATCCGCGCCCAGCCATGCCCGGGTTTCAGCCGATACCTTCTCCGGTGCGATCAGCAGGGTGACGCGCGCATCGTCATGCACGATGGCGAAGCTCAGGCTGAGCGGCGTATAGGCACATCCTGCCCGCGTATGTTCAGCAGCCACGCGATGGAGGCCGGATCGCTCAGCACCACGGCGGCCTCG
>NZ_BAIO01000780.1 GCF_000613305.1 Komagataeibacter kakiaceti JCM 25156 | reverse complement strand
CCAGACACGCCATAGGGACCGATCGCAGCACCGGGCCGCCACCCGCCAGCCATGTCAGGTCGGGCACCGGCAGTTCCCCACCGAGTCCCGCATGGCGCAACTGGTCATGCTGGCGGCGACTGTTATGCATGGACCGCCGCTGCGGGCTGTCATGCCGCGCCAGCGCGCCGCGCCCGATTCCCGACCACGCCTTCATGCCCGACAGGTGAAAATAGCGGGTACTGCGGCGCGAGGTCTGGAGGTCGTAGATGAAATCATATGACCGCAGGCAACGCCGCAGCGCCATCATGCGGGCAGGTCATGCCAGCCCGGCCGGGAATCAATGCGCACGTGATCGAACCACGGCGCGTGCGCCCCCAGTCCGGCAAAGGCGCGCTGGGTCATCAGGTCCACCTCATCATGGGGATGATGGGCGCGAATGGCCGCGAAGGGCGCGAAGGACTGCACGAAGTCGCCCAGCGCGCCAAGACGGATCACGAGAATACGGGCCATGGGGTCAGGGCGCCTCGGGGTCGGTTTCCAGCAGGGAAAGATCCTGCCGCGCCAGATCGGCCTCGTCCGAATCCGGGGCCAGCGTCACCACATCCTGCCAGTCGGCGCGGGCGGCTTCCATCTCGCCACGCCGCATGTACAGGATTCCGCGCTCCAGCAGCGCCGCCCCGTTATGCGGCGCATCCTTCAGCGCCGCGTTGATGTCCGCCATGCCAGATCAATGCGCCCCAGCCTGCGCCATGCGCCCGCCCGCGCCACCAGCGCCTCGTCACGTTCCGACCGGGGCGTCGGGCAGGG
>NZ_BAIO01000781.1 GCF_000613305.1 Komagataeibacter kakiaceti JCM 25156 | reverse complement strand
CAGCCGGGCCATGGCGCAGGCGGCCGACCCGCGCATGTCGATCCGGGCGGCGGGCGACCCCGCGGCCAGGGTGCATGTGGAGGAATGGTTCTCGCTCACCTGCACGCACTGCGCGCGCTTCGCCGCCGAGGTGTTTCCCGAAATCCGCACCAAGCTGATCGATACCGGGAAAGTGTACTATATCTTCCGTGATTTCCCGCTGGACCAGGACGCGCTCACCGCCGCATGGTCGCCCGCAGCCTGCCGCCCGAACGCTACGAGGCCTTCACCCTCGCCCTGCTGTCCAGCCAGGACCACTGGGCCTTCGCCTCCGGCGTGGACCGCACTGCGGAAATCGGAAAAATGGCGGCCCTTGCCGGCATGTCGTCCGATCAGTTCCAGCAGACCATCCATGACGAGACCCTGCGCCACGCCATCATGGAGCAGGAGGACCGCGCCCAGATGCAGTACAAGATCGACGGCACCCCCACCTTCCGCTTCAATGACAGGGAGCAGGTCTCGCAGGAACTGACCTACGAGGAATTCGCGAAGAAGGTCGAGGCGGCGGCCCGTTGACCATCTCCCACTGATCGCGACCGTCATATCATGACCGCCCGTTTCGTCCGGCTGCGTATTGCCGGGTTCAAGAGTTTCGCCGATCCGGTGGCCGTGGACATCCTGCCCGGCCTGACCGGCATTGTCGGGCCGAATGGCTGCGGCAAGTCCAATGTGGTCGAGGCCCTGCGCTGGGTCATGGGGGAAACCAACGCCCGCTCCCTGCGCGGGGGCGAGATGGATGACCTGATCTTCGCG
>NZ_BAIO01000782.1 GCF_000613305.1 Komagataeibacter kakiaceti JCM 25156 | reverse complement strand
GCACGGTCGCCCCCCTTGGCGCGCGGGCGTGAAACCCGCCCTTCCTTTTCCTTGGCAGAACCGGGCGGCATTGCCACATTAGGGGGCGCGATCCTGCCGGTCCGCGTTTTTGATGAAGGCATACAGACATGAAACCGATTGCATCATGCGCCCTGCTGGGCCTGCTGGCCGTGGCCTGCGCGCCCGCCGCCCATGCCGAAGTACCCGAAGGGGAGCTGAATTCCCTGTACATCCGGCCGGAGGTGCAGTTGCCCGCCCCCGCCCTGTCCTTTCCCGAATATCCGGTCGTGGATGACTGCACCACGGAGTTCGGTGATGCGGTAACCAACGCCTGCGTCACGGTGGAAAAGGAACAGGCCCTGATCCTGCAACCCGCATGGGCCGCGTATCAGGACAGTGACAAGATCGCCTGCCAGGAAGACGTGATCCGTGTCCGCCATATCCAGCTTTACAAGAATCTGGCCTACTGCCTGGACAGCCGCCGCTACGAGGCATGGCGCAGGGAACACCCGCAGGGGCGCTAAAAAGCCGGGGACCGTTTGAAAAGCCTGCTTTTCAGGACACCCCGCAAATCCTGGAAAAGTTCTTGGTGAAGCTTTTTTCAGAAAGCTTCAGGGAACGCCGCCTTTTTGAAAAAAGGCGGCACCCGAAAACTTTTATTATATATCAATCAGTTACTTTCAAACAGATCCTCAACGGTGCGATATGACAGTTCGCGTCATCATGGCTGTGGTCGTAATCCACATCACGGTTGGCGCTGCCGTCTCCATGCACGATACGCCGTGGGCGG
>NZ_BAIO01000783.1 GCF_000613305.1 Komagataeibacter kakiaceti JCM 25156 | reverse complement strand
CGCGTGAACGGCGGGCGATTTCCTCCGCCCCTTCGGGTGTCAGGTCGAATTCCAGCTTGCGCGCGCCACGCGTCACGATCTGGCATAGTTCCTCGGGCGTGTAGAACACCAGCCGCAGCGGAATGCCGAAGCGATCGCGCAGCGGGGTGGCCAGCAGGCCCGCGCGCGTGGTGGCGGCCACAAGGGTAAAGGGAGACAGGTCGATGCGCACCGAACGCGCGGCCGGTCCCTCCCCGATGATGAGATCAAGCTGGAAATCCTCCATCGCCGGATACAGCACTTCCTCGATGGCGGGATGCAGGCGATGGATCTCGTCGATGAACAGCACATCGCGCGGCTGGAGATTGGTCAGGATGGCGGCCAGATCGCCCGCGCGCTGGATCACCGGGCCGGAAGTGGCGCGAAAGCCCACGCCCAGTTCGCGCGCCACGATCTGCGCCAGCGTGGTCTTGCCCAGCCCCGGCGGGCCATGCAGCAGCACATGGTCCAGCGCGTCGCCACGCTGGCGGGCGGCGGCGATGAAGATGGCCAGATTTTCGCGGCTGGCTTTCTGCCCGGTAAAATCCTCCAGCGTCTGGGGGCGCAGGGAGCTTTCGTTCCCGTCCTCCTCGCCCCGGCGGGCGTCTATCTCGCGCTCGGGGGGGAGGGTCATCGCGCCAGTTCCTTCAGCGCGTCACGGATCACGACATCCAGATCCGCCCTGCCCTCCAGACGCTCGATCACCCGCTCCACCACCGGCTGCGCCTCCGCGCGCCGGAAGCCGAGGCCGGACAGCGCCAGCAG
>NZ_BAIO01000784.1 GCF_000613305.1 Komagataeibacter kakiaceti JCM 25156 | reverse complement strand
CGTCAGCAGCGGGCGCAGCCGCTTGCCGCCAGCCGCGACCAGATGGGCCGCAAGCTGTGGAATGAGGGCGACCGGGCTGTCCATCCGCTCGACAATGGCGCGGTTACACGCGGCCATGTCATCAGCAAGATATTCCGCCAGATCGCGCAGGGCGACTTCTGATCCATCTGCCATCGGGCGGCGAGCCCCTTCGTCTTTCTGACTTGCCGTTTCGTCGGATTCCGGCAGACTAACTGCTAGGGCCAAAAGGTTACTCTCCCGGTTCCGAAAATATGAACATGGATACGAGTATATGGGCGGCGCTGGAATAACGGTCAAGCCAGAGCACACAGAGATACGACGCGGGGCAGACACGACATTGCCACCTGCGCCCACGGACCTGCCCCCGGTCACGACGGGCACCCTGCTGGGTGGAAAGGTGCTCTACCGGCAGTTTCGCACCGGAAACAGGACCGGGCTGGAACCGGTTCTCATGGCCGCTTTCGTGCCCGCGCGCGCCGGCCAGACTGTGGTGGAAGGCGGATGTGGCGCCGGGGCCGGGCTGCTGTGCCTTGCGAATCGGGTGCCCGGACTTGCCGGAATCGGGGTGGAACATGACCCGCCAGCACGGCGCTCGCGCAGCACAATTTCCTGCTTAACGGGCGGCATGACCTGCGCGCGCGCACCAGCGCCATCCCCGCCCTGCCCGATGATCCGGTGCTGTCCGGCCCCGGCATACGCCGCGTCGATCATGCCTTCGCCAACCCGCCGTGGCACGGGCACGATTCCTCGGCCTCCGCCCATG
>NZ_BAIO01000785.1 GCF_000613305.1 Komagataeibacter kakiaceti JCM 25156 | reverse complement strand
CGTCATCCAGCGTGCCGCTACGGTTGCGCGCCAGCCGTTCGCGCGCCTTGCCATCTTCCACTGGCCCGCGGTGCGCTCGCCCTCGCCAAACACATGGGGGTGGCGGCGGACCATCTTGTCGCCAATCATGCGCGCGACCGTGGCGAAGTCGAACAGGCCCTGCTCATCGGCCATCTGGGCGTGATAGACCACCTGCAGCAGCAGGTCGCCCAGTTCATCGGGCAGGCTGTCCCAGTCCTCGCGCGCTATGGTGTCGGCCACCTCATAGGCTTCCTCGATGCTGTAGGGCGCGATGGAGCGAAGTCCTGCTCCCGGTCCCACGGGCAGCCGGTGCGGGGGTCACGCAGGCGCGCCATGATGTCCAGCAGGCGTTGCAGGGCGGTCGCGGCATCTTGCATGGGTGTGTTTCCTGCCTGTTTGTGTTGCGGTCATGCGCAGGTTTTGTATAGATCGGCCACCGCCCGGGCGGAAAGTTTTTATCAGGACACACGGAACATGCGCAGCGACGGACAGGCGACGGTCTTTATTGATGGCGAGGCAGGCACGACGGGGCTGGGCATCCGCAATCGGCTCGGGCGCCTGCCGGTCACGCTGCGCTCCATCGACCCCGAACGCCGCAAGGACCGCAGGCCCGGCGCGAGATGATGGCGGCGGTGGATGTCGTGATCCTGTGCCTGCCCGACGCGGCGGCGCGCGAAGCCGTGGCCATGGCCGATGAGATGGGTGACGCCGCGCCGCGCATCCTTGACGCCAGCACCGCGTTCCGCACCGATCCGGCA
>NZ_BAIO01000786.1 GCF_000613305.1 Komagataeibacter kakiaceti JCM 25156 | reverse complement strand
GCCATTTTCGTCCCCTCCCCTTTTCTCTCGCGCCCCAATTCATGCCCGTCCGCGCCACAGGGGCAATCAGGGGATGGGCGCGCCCGCCTTCACAATCAGTTCATGGGTAGCGAAGGGGGTGGATGCGCGGGTGAAAGCGTGCGCCGGATTTTGTCCACATCCTGCGCCGTTACGGGGGGCGCGTTATTGCCCCATGCCGCGCGGATGAAGGTGACGGTATCGGCCACCGCGCCGTTATCCATGCGCGCGGCGAATCCGGGCATGACGAAGGCGGAGGGCGTCTGGCGTGTCGCACGCAGGATATTGCCCGCCAGCACGATACGGATAAGCGAATCCGGCGTGGAATCCATCACGACCGGATTGCCCGCCAGCGGCGGGAAGGTGGTGGGGTAGCCGCGCCCGTCCGTGCGGTGGCAGGCGGCGCAACTGTCCACATACTGCCGTGCGCCACGGGCGGACACATCCCCCGCGCGCAGGGCCGTTGTCGCGGCGGGGTCGTATCGCCACCCTTCCGCCGCCGGGGTCTGGGGGGAAAGCGTTTTGAGGAAGCGGGCGATGGCCAGCTGGTCCGTGGGCGTCAGGTGCTGGGTGCCGTGGGCGATGGCGTCGGTCATGCCGCCAAAGGCCGCGCCAAGCGCATGCGCCCGGTGGCGAGAAAGCGCACGATGTCCTGCTCGTTCCACCGCCCCAGCCCGGTGCGGTTATCCCCGCGCAGGCTGACAGGCCGCCAGCCATCAACCGGCGCGCCGCCGGACAGGTAAGGCGTCCCGTCCAGTGCGG
>NZ_BAIO01000787.1 GCF_000613305.1 Komagataeibacter kakiaceti JCM 25156 | reverse complement strand
TCTCCACGCTGGCCCCGTCGCGCAACTGGCGCAGGCGTTCGGCCATGTCGCGCGCCATGGCGTCGAAATGGTCGGGACCGGCCTGCATGGCCTGCCGCATGGCGCGCACGATCGGTGCGTACCCCGTGCAGCGGCACAGGTTGCCCGCCAGCATGTCATCAATATGGTGTTCGTCCTGCGCCAGGCCATCCGCCTTGCGGCCCGCGACCATGGACATGACGAAGCCCGGCGTGCAGAAGCCGCATTGCGAGCCATGCTGGTCCACCATGGCCTGCTGCACCGGGTGCAACGTGCCGTCGGGGGCGCGTATGTCCTCGATCGTCAGGACCTGCGCACCGTCGAGCATGGAAACGAACTGGATGCAGGCATTGACCGCGCGCCAGACCAGCTGCTCCCCTTCCAGCCGGACCACCAGCACCGTGCAGGCGCCGCAGTCACCTTCGTTACAGCCTTCCTTGGTGCCGGTCAGGCCGCGTTCCTCACGCAGCCAGTCCAGCAGCGTACGTGTTGGCGCGACATGCGCCAGCGTATGACATTCGTTTCCGACATAGAAACGGATGTCGTTTCTGATCCCCGTCAAATCTGTTCCCTCTATCGTGGCTACTGGACCGCCTCACCCCCCTCAAGGCAGACAGCCGGAACAGCCATTCCTATCGTGTTGTCCCTGTATATGGGACGCAATCCTACATTGTCACCCTGGATGAAAGGAAGTCAAAATGAGTACCTGAATGGTACTCTATAAGCGCCCCGCACGCTCCGAAAGATGCGCCGCGTGCCG
>NZ_BAIO01000788.1 GCF_000613305.1 Komagataeibacter kakiaceti JCM 25156 | reverse complement strand
GCCGCGCGATGCGCGCCAGAACCGGCGCGCGCAGCAGTTCGCCCCCCTGCCCCAGCGGGGAATAGGCCATGGTCACCACGCCCGCCGCGCGGTCATGGTCCAGCAGGTCGAACTCCACGCCCCGGTAATCGAGGCTGTACAGCACCTGATTGGCGGCGCATGGCGTGGGCGAGCGGATGCTTTCCACCGCGCGCATGCCGTCCGTATCAAAATTGGAAACGCCCCAGCTCCGGATCAGCCCGGCATCGACCAGATCCGCGAATCCGGCGATGGTTTCCTCCAGCGGGAAACTGCCTTCCCAGTGCAGCAGGTAGAGATCGAGCCAGTCGGTGCCCAGCCGTTTCAGCGAGGCCTCGCACGCCCTGCGCACGCCCGCGCGTGACGCGTTGGAGGGCAGGACCTTGCTGACGAGGAACACCTCATCACGCAGCCCCCCGATCGCCTCGCCCACCAGTTTTTCGGATCGGCCGGAGCCGTACATTTCCGCCGTGTCCACCACGCGGATACCGGCCTCCAGCCCCGCGCGGATGCTTGTGATCTCATCAGCGCGGCGGCTGGCGTCATCCCCCATGTTCCATGTGCCCATGCCCAGCGCGGGCACTTTCGTACCATTGGGGAAAGTAACCGTCTTCATCAGCGAACCTGCCTTTCGTCCATGCCGCGCGGCCAGAAGCCGGCCCGCGCGGGGGTGACTATTTCCGACGCGCCCACCCCTTTGGCTGCTGCTGCCAGTAGCTCAGCTCATGCCCGCCCTCACGCCCCGCCAGCCAGCGGCGG
>NZ_BAIO01000789.1 GCF_000613305.1 Komagataeibacter kakiaceti JCM 25156 | reverse complement strand
CGCCTTTTTGCAAAAAGGCGGTCGTTTTCTGAAAGCTTTTTGAAAAAAGCTTCACCAAAAACTTTTATATTGTTCCTGATTTAAATGTATATTTTTCATATAAAGTATTGGGAGTGAATTTAAGTCGAGCCATTCATTCTGAAAGTTCGAGTTGCAGTCTGTACAGCGCGGCAAACTGGCGTCTCGTATCCGGGTCAACCGCGCCCATCATGTTCCACATCAGGCTGTCGGCTTCTTTTTTATGGTAATGCTTCATCTGATCCCGGTCATAAAGACGCCAGCGTATCTGACCCAGATGACCTCTGGTCAGATCCGAATTGGGATGCAGTTCACAATACCAGATTTTCTGCTGTTGTGACAGGCTCTCCCACCACCGCAGAAGTTCCGCGGTAATGGTTGGATTGACGGTTTTCAGCCTGTCCGCATCGAACCTGCATTCTGGTGCTACGCGTTTCCTGTCCATGATGACGCCTGTTGCTGAAAAGGACTGCTTTACAGTCTATCCCGATTTTAACCGGAACGGGATGACCCGATCAATTTTTCCACGCCCGGTTCAGGCGTCACGGGTTTCGATCATGCGCAGGGCAGGGAAAATGCCGGGGTCGGGTTTCAGCCGCCTGATTGGGGGTAAGGATCAGGGCGACGGCGGCGGCGGACAATGCTAGACAGGGGGCATCGACACAGAACGGCCCTTTTCTTTCCCTATTGGATACCGGATGACGCTTGCTGACGGATCAGGCCGCGATGGCCGGATGGATGAACCCTCCCGGCCGGGTGCT
>NZ_BAIO01000790.1 GCF_000613305.1 Komagataeibacter kakiaceti JCM 25156 | reverse complement strand
GGCGGTGCAGCGCACCGTCCGCGCCGCCGTGAAGCGGGGCGTGAAATGGCTCACGCTTTATGCCTTTTCATCGGAGAACTGGCGGCGCGCGCCGGGTGAGGTCGCTGACCTGACCGGCCTGCTGCGCTACTACCTGCGGCACAAGGTGGCCGAACTGTCGCGCGAAGGCGTGCGGCTGCGGGTAATTGGCGACCTGACCCGTTTTCCCGTCGATATTCAGGAAGAAGCCCGCCGCGCCGAACGGGTGACGGCGGCCAATGGCAGGCTGGTGCTGGTGCTGGCGCTGTCCTATGGCGGGCGGGCCGACATCGTGCAGGCCGCCATCCGCATGGCGCGGGCCGTGGCCGGGGGCGAGCTTGCCGCCAGTGACATTGACGAGACGGTTTTTGCCAGCGCGTTACAGACCGCGGGCATGCCGGACCCGGATCTGATCGTGCGCACGAGCGGGGAATGCCGCCTGTCCAACTTCCTGCTGTGGCAGTCGGCCTATGCCGAGCTGGTATTTCTGGAAACGCCATGGCCGGATTTTGACGAGACGCATTTCGATACCGTCCTGGCGATCTATTCCCGGCGTGAAAGGCGATTCGGTGCAAGGCCAACCTGAAGGCGGGAACGCCGCCCCCCCCGGTGGCGCGCCCAGGAAATCCGGTAACTGGAAAGACCTGCGCGCCCGTGTGCTTTCGGCCGCGGTGCTG
The DNA here is from genome assembly GCF_000613305.1 of Komagataeibacter kakiaceti JCM 25156. Next base: position 83 of record NZ_BAIO01000790.1, on the reverse strand, counting down.
GTGCCGCTGGCCGGGCTGTGCGTATGGGCGGGCGGTCTGGTCTATGGCGCGATGATCGTGCTGGCCATGGCGGGCATGGCCAG
>NZ_BAIO01000791.1 GCF_000613305.1 Komagataeibacter kakiaceti JCM 25156 | reverse complement strand
CGGGGGGCGGGACGGGGAGGAAGCTGTATCCATGCGGTCGGTTTTCTGCCTGTTGTATGAAGGGCCGGGCCATCACGAAAATCGGGTCACGGGTCGACTCTGCCATAGTCTTAACATGGGCGGTGGATGGACTGGGTTAATGAATGTAACACTCCCGCTTCCGGGCGTAAGTGAAAATCCGTCTGATGTTTCAGTCCCCGTCCTTTTGGGTGCCGGTCATGTCATGCCCGCTCACGGCCGCGCCCGCATTGGCGGAAAGCCCGCGCAGGATGGGCAGGGCCAGAAGCGCGACCACGCCGCATATCGTGAATGTCAGGCTGTAATCATACGCCTGCGCCGTCATGGGCAGGACAAGGTGGAAAGCGGCCAGCGCGCCCGCCGCGACGCATATGCAGTGTCAGCATCACCTGCTGGCAGGTGGAGTACAGGCTGGTGGCCGCGCTCATCCGCGCGGGCGGCATGTCGGCATAGGCGACGGTGTTGTAGCCGGTGAACAGGAGCGTCTGCCCCATGCCGTTCACCCCGAGCAGGAGCAGCAGCCACGCCATGCCCGCGCCGGGGTGGAACAGCGCCAGCAGCCCGCATATGCACGGCAGCACAAGGCTTGTGGCGCACATCACCGCCCGGAACCCCCGGCCGCGATAGATGCCCGGCGCGACGGAGCGCATGACGATCGCCCCCACCGGCGCGATGAAGGTGATCAGCCGCTCTGCGCGGCGCTGGCCCCGAACCGGGTCTGGAGCAGGGAGGGCAGCAGGAAGATGACCCCGGCG
>NZ_BAIO01000792.1 GCF_000613305.1 Komagataeibacter kakiaceti JCM 25156 | reverse complement strand
CGGGCCATGCCGTGTTCGCGGGGGGGGGCGGTGCGGATGGTCTCGGGTTATGTGGGGCCTGCCGTGGATGTGGAAACCCTGCGCCGGGGCCAGCCGGTGGTGACCACCATCGGCATCGGGGCGGATGGCGATCTTGACCACGCGGCCCTGCGCGCGGTTCTTGCCGGGCGGGACGCGGGCACGTTCGCGACCGTGCTGCGGGTTCATGACCAGAGCGGGCATGGAAATGATCTGGAGGCCACGCCGGGCCGCCATGTGGTCCATATCGGGGAGGTACGGGTCGCGGGGAACGAGACCCTCTCATGGGGGAGGAAACGGGCCGGGCGGGTTTGTCATCCCCGCATCGCTGAAGGTGCCGGCGGATGATTTCTTTTTCGGCACCGTGGGCACCTATGCCTCCGCCAATTCCGGGTATGCGGCCTATCCCGTGCCGGTGATGCTGGGGAGTGCCGCGCGCGGGCGCGTGTTCAAGACATTTTTCGGCAGCTACGGTCTGGATGGATTTGCCCATATAGCCGACGCCACAAGTCCCGACCGGCGGACGGACATGGTCATTACCAGTTCCCCCGCCGCCTTTGACGTTTATGCGGCGCGGGGCGGATATGGTCTCGATTGCGGCAATGCCTCCGCCCGGCTGGGCTCCCCCATCGCGCCGGGGCAGATGAGTGGCGGCTATGTCGGTTTCAATGCCGATGGCGGGCCGTGGTTTTCGCAGGGGCGCAATACGGGGCAGTGGAGCGGTCTGGTCATTGCCGACAGGGCGCCCGACCCGGCGG
>NZ_BAIO01000793.1 GCF_000613305.1 Komagataeibacter kakiaceti JCM 25156 | reverse complement strand
ACCCGCCACACCACAACGGTTGCACAGATGGCGCGGGACGACGCACCACGCCCGCCCCGGCTTAACCTGATGGCGCTGGACATCGTGGCGGACCGCGATGCTTTGGTCATCCCGCTGGCCTGTGGCCTGCCTGACGGGATGTTCGCCCATGACGGGCAGATCACCAAGCGCGAGATCCGTGCCGCCACCCTGTCCGCGCTGGCCCCGCGCCGGGGGGAGATGCTATGGGATATTGGCGGCGGCTCCGGGTCCATCGGCATTGAATGGATGCTGCGCCACCCCGCCAACCGCGCCATCGCCATTGAAAAATCCCCCGCACGCGGCGCGCGGATCGCCCATAACGCCCTCAATCTCGGGGTGCCCGCGCTGCGGGTCGTGGCGGGAAGCGCGCCCGACATCCTGCGCCAGATGCTGGCCGATGGCATGACCCCGCCCGATGCCATTTTTATTGGCGGGGGCGTGAGCAATCCCGGCATGCTCGATGCGGCATGGCAGGCGCTGCCCGCCCACGGGCGGCTGGTGGCCAACGCCGTCACACTGGAGAGCGAGGCGGCCGTCATGGCCGCGCATGCGAAATGGGGCGGCACGCTGACCCGCATGCAGGTGGAACATCTGGAACCGATCGGGCGCTTTCACGCCTTTCGCCCCGGCATGGGCGTCACCACCTACGCCGTCCACCGGGCCGGGGGCGCACGCCCATGATCGTGGCCGGTCTGGGCCTGCGCAGCAATTGCGACATGCACGACATCATCGCCCTGCTCCACGCCGCGCAG
>NZ_BAIO01000794.1 GCF_000613305.1 Komagataeibacter kakiaceti JCM 25156 | reverse complement strand
CAGCGCCAGCATGCCATGGGCGGCCTCGCCCCCCAGCACCTTCTGCCACGACCATGTGACGACATCCAGCTTCTCCCACGGCAGGTCCATGGCGAAGGCGGCGGATGTCGCGTCACAGATCACCAGCCGTCGCGCACGGCGGGAATGGCGGCGTCGTAAGGCAGGCGCGCGCCGGATGTCGTGCCGTTCCATGTCAGCACCACGTCGCGCGCCCAGTCCACCTGCGCCAGATCGGGGATCTCACCGTAATCGGCCTTGAGCACGCGGGCGTCGGGCAACCGGAGCTGGGCAATGATGTCATTGGCCCATGTGGCGGAGAAGCTCTCGAACGCCAGCACGTCCACCGGGCGGGAGCCGAGGATGGACCACAGCACCATTTCCACCGCACCCGTGTCCGATGCCGGCACGATGCCCAGCACCCAGTCTTCCGGCATGCGAGGATGGCCTTTGAACGGGTAATGACCTCGTTCAGGCGCGCGCGCCCTTCCGTTGAACGGTGCGACCGCCCCACCAGCGCATCCGACAGGGCATCGAGCGACCAGCCGGGCCGCTTGGCGCAGGGACCGGAAGAAAAGCACGGATTGGCAGGCCGTGCGGACGGCTTTGCAGTAAGGGGATCAGGCAAGGGAGACATCGTCCTGTTCGCGACACGGGCAAGGAAGGGCAACACCGCGCGCCGGTGCGCCAGACTGTGGTACGAGAGAGGGGATTCGAACCCCTATGCCTTTCGGCGGTCGATTTTGAATCGTACTACGTCTACCGTTCCGTCC
>NZ_BAIO01000795.1 GCF_000613305.1 Komagataeibacter kakiaceti JCM 25156 | reverse complement strand
GCCAGCGTCAGGTCCGTCACCCCTTCCAGCGCCGTGGCGATGGCGAAGGCCTGCTCCATGTTGGCCAGGCGGTAATTCGGGTCATCGCGCCGCAGCACCGCGCGGCGGATGCGCACCAGCACGCCGAACAGGCTGTCGGACCCGATCTCGGCGGCCACGGCCTGCACGATGTCCGCATCGGGCTGGACCTGCGGGCGCATGTCCTCGATCGGCTGGGGCGGGGCGGCCAGCATGGCATGGATGAAGGACGGGCTGCCCACCCCCTCCAGCACGGCGACAACGCCCTGCTCATGCTTGCCGTAACGCCCGGCGCGCCCGCCGATCTGCTTGACTTCCTGCGGGTTCAGGTCGCGCGTCTGGGTGCCGTCATACTTGCGCAGCGCGGCGAAGATCACGCGGCGTATGGTCAGGTTCAGCCCCATGCCGATGGCGTCGGTCGCGATCAGGATATCCGCGTCGCCAGAGTTGAAACGCTGGGCCTCCGCGCGGCGGACCTCGGGGCTGAGCGCACCGTACACCACCGCCACACGCTTGCCATGCGCTAAAAGCATGGCGCGCAGATCCAGCACCTCGCGCCGGGAAAAGGCGATCAGCGCATCGTGCTTCTGCAGTTCCTGCACGGCCACGGCGCGATCGGCGGCGACAAGCGGGCTTTTGCGTTCAAGACGGATTTCATCAACCGGGTCGCCGCACAGCTCCGCGATGCGCCGAACCATGGGAATGCAGTCCGGCGCGCCCAGCACGAACAGATGGCGCGCGGGCGCGCCCAT
>NZ_BAIO01000796.1 GCF_000613305.1 Komagataeibacter kakiaceti JCM 25156 | reverse complement strand
CCGTTCTGGCGCTGGCGGCGGGACATCTCGACCGCGCGCACGGACTGGAGGAACTGCTGACCCGCGCGCTGGCCGAAAACCCGCCCGCGCGCATGGATGATGGCGGCACCATCGCCCCCGGATATGACGCCGAACTCGACGCCCAGCGCGAACTGCGCGATGGCAGCCGCCGGATCATCGCCGCCCTGCAGCAGGAATATGCCGAACGCTTCGGCATCCCCAACCTCAAGATCCGCCATCATGCCCAGCTTGGCTATGTGATCGAGGTACGCGCCACCGCCGCCGCGCAACTGCGCGGGCACGCGGATCTGATCATGCGGCAGGGCACGGCCAGCGCCAGCCGCTTTTCAACCGAACGGCTGGTGGAACTTGACCAGCAGATCGCGCAGGCGGCCGAAAACGCGGCCCTGCGGGAGCGCCACCTGTTTACGCAGGTGGTGCGCCGGATTCTGGATGAAACCGCCCTGCCGGACATGGCGGCGGCGCTGGCGGGCATCGACATCGCGCAGTCCTGCGCCGTGCTGGCGGGCGGCGGGACGTGGTGCTGCCCGCAGGTGAGCGATGACACCTCCTTCGTCATCCATGCGGGCCGCCACCCGATGGTGGAGGCGGCCCTGCCCCGCAACGCCCGCTTCACCCCCAATGACTGCGATCTGGAACCTGATCATCGCATCATGCTGCTGACCGGCCCCAACATGGCGGGCAAGTCCACCTTCCTGCGCCAGGCGGCGCTGGCGGTCATACTGGCGCAGGCCGG
>NZ_BAIO01000797.1 GCF_000613305.1 Komagataeibacter kakiaceti JCM 25156 | reverse complement strand
CGCAATGCCTTGAGCCGCTGGGCGGCGGGGCTGCCGCCCGCGACAGTACCGCCACGCAGCAGATCGCTTGCGGTACAGCCCAGCACGGCAGCCACTTTTTCCAGCCGGTCGCCACCGGGATGGCGTGATTTGCCGCGCAGGATGTCATGCACATATGTCTCGTTCAGACCGGCAAGTTCGGCCAGACGCTTCTTGTTAAGGTTGAGCAGCGCCATGCGACGCTCAATCTCGGCTGCAGCGGGGGATCGTGTATCCATAATGGGAAATGTCCCATAATTCCGTTCGATGGTAAAGAAGGATGTATCCCATAAAGTGGCGCAGGGACAGCATGTCTGTCCCGTAGCGGGCGAGATGCTGCTGTGGAATGGCGGATGCTATCGTATCAGGCGCGCCATCGTCGCTATCTGATACGCGCACTGGCCGGTCCGGTTTCTTCGACCGCCATGCTCTTTCCCGGTCTCATGCGCATTCCGCGCCGATCCGGCATATATTACCCCTGCGCAGTTGCCCGGCCACCGACAATCTGAAATACGATCTGGCAGCAGTTCCCGTGGGTGCGTGACAGGAGAGACGGTGCGTGCCGCCTGCATGTGGGTCGAGTAGAATGACATTGTTGCACAACAGCGCACAGGATATGTCATGGCCGTACCGCATACCCGCACCCGCACAACCAGCCCCGCGATGCCCGCAGGCATTCCGCACCGTGTCGCCGCCCTGCTGCGCACGGACCGCCGGGCACGGCTGCTTGCGCG
>NZ_BAIO01000798.1 GCF_000613305.1 Komagataeibacter kakiaceti JCM 25156 | reverse complement strand
TACCCGCACAGATCCACGCCCCCCAGCCGCCCCGCCAGGCTGAACGCCAGCGAGACGGACGGGCTGACATGCGCCCCGCTGACCCGCCCGAACGGCGTAAACGCGGCCACCGTGCCCGACAGGCCGAAAAACAGCCCGCACAGCGCGGTCTGGGCGATGGGGTGATGGTCCAGCACCCGGCCCACGGGCGTATAGGGGGTGGTCAGCACGGTGACGGAAACGATGCCACAGAGCATCAGCACCGCCGTCGCGATCAGTTCGCAGCCATACAGTTTCCAGTGCAGGGGATGGTCCGGATGCGCGGCGCCGGCAAGGGGCCGGTCCTCGGCGGGATGGAAACCTGGCTGACGGGGTGCGGTCATCTGTCTTACTCCGTCCTCAGCATGTACAGCTCTTGAGTTAACGGAAGAAATGGTGTGGAATAAAGAAGATCATGCGAATATATGCCGTGCATGAGAATAGTTAATGCATAGCTGTTCAACGTTTTTTCTATATAGGATGCAGTCCGACCCCGTATTGCATATGATGGCGTCCGAACCCGGCTTTATCCGCCGCCATCCGACCGGAACCGATATTATTCACGCACCAGGATGCAGGTGGGCTTTGTTAACCGTATGTTCAGGGGCAGACACACCAGGCTGATGAATTGCTGTTGGAAAGAGGACCCACTTTGCTGCCCTGCCGGCAGGGGCGGCCGGTCGGTGCTGATGCTGGGCGGGCTCGTGGCCATGCTGGGCGGCATGGCCACGA
>NZ_BAIO01000799.1 GCF_000613305.1 Komagataeibacter kakiaceti JCM 25156 | reverse complement strand
CGGTGTTTTCGTCCGCGCCACCCAGCTTTCAAAATCCATGCGCAGACGATGAGTCCCGACGGTCTGAAGAACGAACCCAGCCTGCCCCAGCAGGGCGCTCCATTCGGCCGCCGTATAATCCCGAATATGTGAGATATCGCGCAACAGCTCCATCGACTGCAACCAGCTATCCAACAGGGCGGAAGGAGGGGCTGTCACGTCAATGAACAAAGCCATCCCTGACGGCGCCAGCACACGTCGTGCCTCCCGTAGTCCGGCGACTGCATCCGACCAGTGATGGGTCGTAAAGCGGCAGAAGACCGCGTCAAAGCTCCCGTCCTCAAAAGGGAGCTTCTCTGCGGGAGCCTGCACGGTCGTGACGTTGGACAGTCCTTGTCGCGCTGCTTCCTGCGCGACGGCATCCAGCATCGGACCCGTCACATCGCAGGCGACAACCTCTCTGACATGGGGAGCAAGCCGATAGGTGACGTGACCTCCACCGCAGCCGATATCCAGAACACGTCGCAGTTCCTTGCCGGCCACCAGGCTTTCGACCCTGTTCAGATCGCTGCCCTGACTGTGTACCGTGCTGGTTACATAATCCTGCGCCCGTGCGGCATAGTGTTTTGCCGCATAAGGTTCCGTCATCTTCTCTGCCTCCACCATTCCATGACTCGTTGCGGTCTAGGCTGCCAGATGCAAAAAACAGGGATAAGGTCTTTCTTTATACTGGTATAAAAACCACCATCATGAGTCTTTCCTCCGAACAGCA
>NZ_BAIO01000800.1 GCF_000613305.1 Komagataeibacter kakiaceti JCM 25156 | reverse complement strand
CAAGGCCCGCGCGGTCCGGCTGCGCGCGGCGGGCGCGCAGGCGGCGCATGATTTCCATACCCGCCTGATCGGGAAACCCCTGCGGGTTCTTCTGGAAACGGATACGGCCGGACATTCCGAGGAATTCGCCCCTGTCAGGCTGGTGGACGGCGCGGTATCCACGGCGGGGCGGATCGAGACGGTGCGCCCGGTGGCGGTTGACGATAACGGACTGGTTGCGGAAATTCTCTGATATGGCTCTTGGTTTCTTCTCACGCCTCAAAGCGGGGCTGTCGCGCTCCACCCAGAAACTCAGCGGTGGCATCGCCGCCGTGTTCACCCGGCGCAAACTCGACGATCAGGCGCTGGAGGAACTTGAGGATCTGCTGATCTCCGCCGATCTTGGCCCCAGCGTGGCGGAAAAGGTGATCGAGTCCTTCCGCCGCTCCAAATTCGGCAAGGAAGTGACGGATGAGGAGGTGCGCGCCGCACTGGCGGAAGAAATCGCGAACATCCTGCAACCCGTCGCCATTCCCTTCGAACCCGACCCCGCGCACAAGCCGCATGTGGTGCTGGTGGTGGGCGTGAACGGTACCGGTAAGACCACGACCATCGGCAAGATGGCCCGTTTTTATGGCGAGCAGGGCAAGAAGGTCATGATGGTGGCGGGTGATACCTTCCGCGCCGCCGCCGTGGAGCAGTTGCAGGTGTGGGGTGAGCGCGTGGGCGCGCCCGTCATTTCCGGCAAGCCCAACGCGGATGCGGCAGG
>NZ_BAIO01000801.1 GCF_000613305.1 Komagataeibacter kakiaceti JCM 25156 | reverse complement strand
CTGGGTCCGGCGCTGTGGGCGGGGCAGGTGGCGATAGCTGCGTCCGGGCTGTCGCTTTTATGGCTGCGCTACATGACCGATCCCGGCGCGGGGTGGTCCTGTTCCTGGTCGCCTGCGTGGCGATGAGTGATACCGGGGCCTATATGGCGGGGCGTGTCTTTGGCGGCCCCAAGCTCGCGCCGCGCATTTCTCCCGCCAAGACGTGGTCCGGTTCCGTGGGCGGGCTGCTGAGCGCCGTGCTGGTCGGCATGGCAGTCGCCCATTTCATGCCCGGCGCCCTGCCGGGGGCGTTGTGGCGTGGCGCTTTGTTCGGCGGGCTCGTCGCCATCGGCGCCCAGATCGGGGATCTGGCGGAAAGCGCGCTGAAGCGTGCGCGCGGCGTGAAGGATTCGGGCACCATCCTGCCCGGCCATGGCGGCCTGCTGGACCGTTTCGATGGCCTGCTGGTCGCGGCCCCCATGGCGGCGTTGCTGTCTTTATGGGCAGTCGGCCGGGCTGCTTTCTGGTATGTGGGGCTGCACTGAAGCCATGGCCCGGCCATGAGATGTTTTGGGGAATGATGTTATAATGAAGACAGTTTCCGTTCTGGGCTGTACGGGCAGCATCGGCTGTTCCACCGTGGATCTGCTGCTCCAGGCGCCTGAGCAGTTTCGTACCGTGGCGCTGGTGGGCGGGCGCAACGTGACCCGTCTGGCCGAACAGGCGCGGGCGCTGGGCGCGCGGCGCGCGGTCATTGCCGATGAG
>NZ_BAIO01000802.1 GCF_000613305.1 Komagataeibacter kakiaceti JCM 25156 | reverse complement strand
CCGCCACCGCGCCGGATACCGCAGGCGGCTATACCGGCTCGGCCCCCGGCACGGCGGCGGCCTGCGGCGGATGACGGCCGGGCTGGACATTCCGCCCCTGACCCGGCTCGATAACCACCATGTGCTGGCCCATACCTTCTACCTGCTGCATGACTTTCCCGGCCGGTACGACGGCATGCCGGTATGGGTGGCGCAGGAAAGCGACAGCACGAACGATGGCGTCAGCCCCGTCATCATCGGCAGCAATGACTGGGCCCATGCCTGGGCCGTGGACGCCAGCGGCAACACCCCCTACGCCCCGGTGCCCGATGGCGCGGAGCAGCGGGTCACGGCCTACCGTTTCGGGGTCAACGCCGTCATTTACGCGCTGACGGGTAATTACAAGGCGGATCAGGTGCATGTGCCCGCCCTGCTGAAACGGCTGGGGGAGTGATGGACATGCCCGACCTGTCACGTCACATGATGCGTTCAGCCCCCTCGTTCCCGTCTGGTGCCTTTACCTGCTGCTGGCCGCGGGCCTTGTGCTGGCAATGCTTGGCCTGCTGCGCCGGGTGCGCGGCGGCGTCTGGCGGCTGCTTGCGCTGCTGGCGGTTGTCGCATGGCTCCTCAACCCGCAGCGCGTTACCGAAACGTGGCGCCCCCTGCCCCAGACCGCACTGGTCGTGGTGGACCAGTCCGCCTCCATGTCCGAACGCGACCGGGCCGGGATGGCCCGCAGCGCGGCCGAGCGCGTACAGGCGGAAAT
>NZ_BAIO01000803.1 GCF_000613305.1 Komagataeibacter kakiaceti JCM 25156 | reverse complement strand
CTGGCGCGCGGGGAAGCGTGATCGCACGCACCACCGTCTTGCGCGCTGGCCCACAGGCAGTATAGTCCGTTACAACAAGTCAGCGGTCCCGTGCGAACGGGCGAGAAAGGGAATGCCGTAAACTCCGGCAGGGTGTTCATGCCCGGGGGCGCAGTCGGCAACTGTACCCGCAACTGTAGGCGGAGAGTGCGTCATCCGGCGCTGTGATACGCAGCAGCCACTGGCTCCGGCCGGGAAGGTGGAGGACGTGCCGTGACCCGCAAGTCAGGAGACCTGCCGCTGTCCTTCAACAATATCGCCGGGCGGGCATAACCGGAGATGGACGCGAGACAATGGACACGACCGGCTAGCATCCCGTTCCCCCGCACTGACCCGGATCCGGCACATGGATGCCGTCCTTTTTCTGGTCCGCCCTGGGCCAGCCCATCCTGACGGGATGTCTTTTTCCAATGAATCTGCCTGCCCTTTCCCTGTCGCGCCCGATGCTGGCGCGCACCGTGCTGCTCCCGTGCATACTTGCCGCGGGCGGCCTCGGGGTAACAAACGCCCATGCACAGGCCCCGCGCACCCAGCTTGCCGATGACCGCGCCCGCCTTGGCAACTCCACCCCCCTGATTGAACAGATCGACCCCACGACAGTGCGCGATTCCGTGCGCGCCAATACCGAAGCGGCGGAACAATCCACCGATACCGACAGTCTCGACACCAGTGGCGACCTGCTGGGCAACATGGGCGGCGCA
>NZ_BAIO01000804.1 GCF_000613305.1 Komagataeibacter kakiaceti JCM 25156 | reverse complement strand
CAGGGCGACCCGCACATGGTGCTGGCGGAGGCCGGGACCGGCACGGGCAAGACCCTTGGCTATGTCGCGCCCGCCAGCATCTGGTCACGCCGCAATGGCGGCGCGGTCTGGATCAGCACCTATACCCGCCACCTGCAACGCCAGATTGAATCCGAACTCGCCCGGCTGTTTCCCGATCCCGTCCAGCGCCGCAGCCATGTGGTGGTGCGCAAGGGGCGGGAGAATTACCTGTGCCTGCTGAATATGGAGGAGAGCGTGAACATCGCCCTCTCACGCGGGCAGGCGGCGGATGGGAGCCTGATCGGGCTGGCGCTCATCGCGCTATGGGCGGCCCATACGCATGATGGCGACCTGTACGGCGGAGACCTGCCGGGCTGGTTCGCGGACCTGTTCGGCCGGGGGCTTCTGACCGGCATCGCCGACCGGCGCGGCGAATGCATTCATGGCGCGTGCCCGCATTACCAGCAATGTCTGGTGGAACATTCCATCCGCCGCGCCCGGACGGCGGATCTGGTCATCGCCAATCATGCGCTGGTCATGTCGCAGGCGGCATGGCACGCGCTGGATGGCTCGGACACCAGTAACGAGGATCATACGCCCACCCGCTACATCATGGATGAAGGCCATCATATCGCACAGGCGGCCGACAGCGCCTTCGCGCTGGAACTGTCGGGGCTGGAAGCGGCGGAACTGCGCCGCTGGCTGCTTGGCGCGGAAGGCGCGCGATCACGCGCGC
>NZ_BAIO01000805.1 GCF_000613305.1 Komagataeibacter kakiaceti JCM 25156 | reverse complement strand
TCCCAACCGGAACCTCCCCGCGCGCGGCGGCGGCGCGCGCCTCCGCCATTGCAATATCCATGAAATGGCCCGGCAACAGGCCCGACGGCATGGATGTGGGCATCATGTCCCCCCGATCGTCATGGCCCGCGCCCCGGCAGGCCCGCATCCGTTTTCCCCATGAGCATGTCCCCCATGAGCATGCCATGGTGTTTTTTGGCGGATCGACGCAACCGTATCGTAACGCCAGCCGTTGCAGGAACGTGACATGCCGTGACAGGGATCGCGCGCATGCCCATCAGGCAGACAGACACAGGCCGGTCATTTTCCGGGCTCCGCAATGCTTGTCCGGACCGCGACCGACCCACGCGCTTGGGGGTGAAGGTCATGCATGTATTTACACTGGTTCTCGCCACCGCCGCCATTGTCGCGGCAATGGCCACGGCAGATGACCGATGCGGCCGCCCCCCGCAGGCGACCACACCCTGCGCGCTGACCTGCATGCTGGCTTTCCACCCGCGCTGATGGCGGGTCAGGGCATGGGCAGTTCGTTCACCGTCACGATACGCCAGCCTTCGGGCAGGCGTTCGATCACGCTGAGCGCAAGATTCTGGATCGAGAAATGCAGCGCGGTTTCGGCATGGATCCGCAGGGCGTGCGCAAGGGCGGCGCGGATGGCCCCGCCATGGCTGACCACAACCATGTCCCGCCCCGCATGTTCGCCAGCCAGCCGGTCGAGGCAGGCCCCCACACGC
>NZ_BAIO01000806.1 GCF_000613305.1 Komagataeibacter kakiaceti JCM 25156 | reverse complement strand
GCGAACTGGCGCATGAAGCCGGCGCGCATGGGGGCCACGCGGGCGGAGCGCCCGGTGGTGGGTTCGATCTTCTTCGGTGGGGGCACGCCCTCCCTCATGGCGCCGGAGACGGTGGCGGGGCTGATCGCGGATACACGCACCCTGTTCGGCACCACGGCGGATGTGGAAATCACGCTGGAAGCCAACCCCACCAGCGTGGAAACCGGGCTGCTGCGCGCCTTTCGCGATGCCGGGGTGAACCGCATCTCCATCGGTATCCAGAGCCTTGAGCCCGAAGCCCTGCGCTTTCTGGGCCGCGAACATGACGCGCAACAGGCCGTGACGGCGCTGGAACAGGCGCGCGCGCTGTTCGGGCGCGTCTCGTTCGACCTGATCTATGCCCGGCCGGGACAGGATGCGCGGGCATGGCGGGCGGAGCTGGAGGCGGCGCTGGCGCTGGTGTCCGATCATCTCTCGCTCTACCAGCTCACCATTGAGCCGGGCACCCGCTTCGAAAGCCTGTACCGTCAGGGCCGCTTCCGCCTGCCCGAAGGCGATGACGCCGCCCGGCTGTATGACCTGACCGCCGAGGTCGCCGCCCGGCACGGGCTGTACGGCTACGAAATCTCGAACTACGCCCGCCCCGGCGCTGAAAGCCGCCATAACCTGACCTACTGGCGCTATGGCGACTATCTGGGCATTGGTCCCGGCGCGCATGGGCGGCTGACGCGCAATGGGCGTGACCGCCGCAACCCG
>NZ_BAIO01000807.1 GCF_000613305.1 Komagataeibacter kakiaceti JCM 25156 | reverse complement strand
CTGTGGCCCGAGGCGCGCAGCGTGATCGCCCTTGGCGTGACCTACGCGCCTAAAGGGGATGCGCTGGCTACTACCCGCCTGCCCGATGCGGGCAACATTTCCGTTTACGCCCGTAACCGGGATTATCATGACGTGGTCAAGGGCATGCTCAAGCATCTGGCCCAGTTCGTGGTCAATGAAGGGCGACGGCAGGGGGCCGATGGCCCGGAGGTGAAGGTGTTTGTCGATACCGCCCCGGTCATGGAAAAACCGCTGGCGGGCAACGCCGGTCTGGGCTGGCAGGGCAAGCATACCGGCCTTGTCTCGCGCCAGCACGGAAGCTGGCTGTTTCTGGGTGAGGTCTACACCACGCTGGACCTGCCGCAGTCGGCGCCTTCGGGCGGGGGGTGCGGCAGTTGCACCCGCTGCCTCGACGCCTGCCCCACCGGGGCGTTTCCCGCCCCCGGCGTCATGGATGCGCGGCGGTGCATTTCCTATCTCACGATCGAAAATCGCGATCCCATTCCCGTGGCGCTGCGGCCCGCCATGGGCAACCGCATCTATGGCTGTGACGACTGTCTGGCCGTGTGTCCGTGGAACCGCTTCGCCACGGCCACGCACCACATGAAACTTGCCGCGCGTGATGACCTGCGCGCGCCCGCGCTGGCTGAACTGGCGGCGCTGGATGACGCGGGCTTTCGCGCCCGGTTTTCGGGCTCGCCCATCAAGCGGATCGGGCGCGGGCGCTTCGTGCGCA
>NZ_BAIO01000808.1 GCF_000613305.1 Komagataeibacter kakiaceti JCM 25156 | reverse complement strand
CGCCGCGGGCGTGCGGGAGATCACGCTGCTGGGCCAGAACGTCAACGCCTATCATGGAGAGGGACCGGATGGCGGCACATGGGGGCTGGCGCGTCTGGCCCGCGTGCTGGCCGATGACGTGGGCATGGAACGCATCCGCTACACCACGTCCCACCCGCGCGACATGGAGGATGACCTGATCGCGGCCCATGGGGATCTGCCCCAGCTCATGCCGTTCCTGCACCTGCCGGTGCAGTCCGGCTCCGACCGGGTGCTGGCGGCCATGAACCGGGGGCACACGGCGATGAATACCGCGTGCTGGTGGACCGCCTGCGCCGCGCACGCCCCGATCTGGCGCTGTCGTCCGACTTCATCGTCGGCCATCCCGGTGAGACGGACGCGGATTTTGCCGACACGATGCGCCTGATCAGCGACATCGGCTTCGCGCAGGCCTATTCCTTCAAATATTCCTCCCGTCCCGGCACGCCCGCCGCCGGAGCGGGCGCGCAGGTGCCCGAAGACGTGAAAGATGCGCGCCTGCAGGAACTTCAGGCCATCCTGCGCGTGCAGCAGGATACATTCAACGCCGCGACCGTGGGGCAGGTGACATCCGTGCTGTTTACCGGGCGCGGGCGCAAGCCGGGCCAGATTTCGGGCAAGAGCCCGTGGTTGCAGGCGGTGAATGTGGAAGGGCCTGACAGCCTGATCGGCCGGATCGCCAGCGTGGCCATCCGCCATACATACACCAACTC
>NZ_BAIO01000809.1 GCF_000613305.1 Komagataeibacter kakiaceti JCM 25156 | reverse complement strand
CACATCCTGACGGAGGACCTGACTATCCCGCATGCTGGGGCTGATCCGCCAGGCGGGTCTGGCCGCACGCGGCCTGGCCATGGACCGGCACGGCATGCGGCCCGACAGCTGGAACACGCCCTGAGCCGCCATGGGCCGGGGCATTGCATCGTGTATGTAACCCCCACCATGCACAACCCCACCACAGCCACCATGGACCACGCGCGCAGGCGCGACATCACCCGCCTGTGCCACGCCCATGACGCCTGATCATTGAAGATGATGTCTATGACTGCGCCCATGATGACAGCCTGCCGCCGCTGGTCACGCTGGCGCCGGAGCGGACATTCTATATCAGCAGCCTGTCCAAGACCCTCAGCCCCGGCCTGCGCATCGGCGCACTTGCGCCGCCCGTGGCGTTCCTGCCCGCGGCGCGGGAGGCGCTGCTGACTTCATCGCTCATGATCGCTCCCCTCTCCTACGCCATGATGGCGCAGTGGATGCAGGATGGCACGGCGGCCTCGGTCCGGCAGGCATTGCGGGGGGAAGCCGGGCGGCGGCGCGAACTGGCCCTGCGCATCATGGGGCCTTACCTCACCCCGCCGCCCTATGACGCCTTTCACGCATGGATGCCGCTGGACATGGCGCAGGCCGCGTCCTTCACCGCCCGGGCGGCGGCGCAGGATGTAAAGGTCAGCCCGTTGCCGCCATTCATGGCGGATCCGGCGCGCGCCACGCAGGCGGG
>NZ_BAIO01000810.1 GCF_000613305.1 Komagataeibacter kakiaceti JCM 25156 | reverse complement strand
GCGGCGTTCGGCGCGGTCGCGGTCGTGATGCAGGACCGGAACGCACCGGAGGAAACCGGCACGCTGGCGCGCGCGGCGTCCGGCGCGCTGGAAATCGTGCCGCTGATACGGGTGGTCAACCTCTCGCGCATGCTTGATGCCCTGAAGACGCGTGGGCTGTGGGTTGTCGGGCTGGACGCGGGGGGCGGCATACTGGATGGCGCATCGTTCAGCCAGCGGCGTGTCGCGCTGGTGCTGGGCGCGGAGGGGGCGGGCTTGCGGCGGCTGACGCGCGAGCATTGCGATGAAATCGCGGGACTGGCCATGAGCAGCCATATGGAAAGCCTGAATGTATCCAACGCGGCGGCGGTCGCGCTGTATGAGATGTACCGTTGCCGGTAAACTGATCTCCCCCCGTATTGGTCAGGGGAATCATAAAGAAGTTTTTGGTGAAGCTTTTTCAAAAAGCTTCGGAAGCAAATGTATTTATTGAAAAGTCGGCACCCAAGAACTTTTATTTGTTCCTTACTTAAAAACAGCCCGGATCAGCGCCGTATCCATTCCCGCCGCTCCGGCGCGCGGCGCTCCCAGCCCCGGCGTTCCAGTTCCGGTGTGCTGGCGGTCTCCGCCGGGTAGCCCACGCACAGATAGGCCACCAGTTCCAGTGTCGGCTCGACATCCAGAATCGCGTGGATCCGCGCGGGTCGATGATGGATACCCACCCGACCCCGACCCCCGCCGCCGTCGC
>NZ_BAIO01000811.1 GCF_000613305.1 Komagataeibacter kakiaceti JCM 25156 | reverse complement strand
GCGCTCGACTTCAACCGCCCGCCCGTCCTGACGGAAAACCGCGATAATTTCTGGGATCCGCTGCATTACCGGCAGTTCGTGGCCCACCGGATCATGACGGACATCGCCACCGCCACGCGGGGCGGGCGGGTGGACGATCCGGCGGTGGATATCCTGCACGCCCGGTAGGCCATTCCGCCTGCCGTCATGAACGCCGCCGCCCAAAGCCATGCGCTGCCATCGCGGAGCCTCCCCGGTGGCGGGGCTTGTGCCGGACGGGTCATCTGGTATGGAAAATGGACTACCGTGAACTGCCCACCCATTCGCAGGCCCGATGCAGGCGGATGACAGGGGCGGGGTGCATCATGTGCAGGGCGCCCGCGCCACCGGGCGGGCAGGGTCGCGGCACAGAGGTTGGAGAGGCTGGTGAATACGTCCGTCAATGGTGCGCCGCAATGGCAGCTACAGCCCGAGGCGAACCGGACCCTTGTCACGCTGTCAGGCAACTGGATTGCGCAGGAAGGACGTATTCCCGACTTTCCTGATTCCGCCCTCAAGGACATTCCGCATGGCGCGCCGGTGGAATTCAGCACCGGGCAACTGGGCAAATGGGATACATCGCTGATCAGCTTCCTGTGGGAACTCAAGCGCAGCGCGCGTGAGGCCCATCTTGACCTGCGCATCGACACCCTGCCCGAATCCGCGCACAAGCTGCTCGACCTGCTGCCCGAAAACCCGCCCACGCCCG
>NZ_BAIO01000812.1 GCF_000613305.1 Komagataeibacter kakiaceti JCM 25156 | reverse complement strand
CCGGAAGTCCAGCAGGTCGCGCAGCGCCACCGGCGGCTGGCGGCGCACCGCATCCGCGTACCGCTGGTAGGTGGAGAAGCTGCCCGTCGCCACCGCTGTCTGGAGCATGTGGATCATGTTGCCATCGAACGCGTGGGTTTCCCCGCTGCGGCGCAGCTTGTACCGCCCGCCGACCGACAGGGATTCCACCTGCCGGTTCCACGCCTTGTGGTGGAAGCTCAGCACGTTGCGCGCGATGCCGGTCAGCCCGATGCCGGAAATGCGCGAGGGCATGCCGGGGAAGAATTCCGCCGTCAGCGCGCGCGACAGGCCCACCGCCTCGAAATTGTAGCCACCGCGATAGGACGCCACGATGGAAATGCCCATCTTGGACATGATCTTGAGCAGACCCTTGTTGACCGCCTTGCGGTACCGCTCCACCGAATCGGACAGCGACAGATTGCCGAACAGCCCCCGGCGGTGCCGGTCGGCAATGCTTTCCTGCGCCAGATACGGATTGACCGTGGTGGCCCCCACCCCGATCGTGACCGCGATGGCGTGCACGTCCAGCGCCCCGGCCGAACGGACATTGAGCGAGGTGAACGTACGCAGCGACTGACGCACCAGATGGGTATGCACCGCCGCCGTGGCCAGGATCATCGGGATATAGGCGCGCTCGCCCGACTGGTGCTCATCGGTCAGGAAGACATGGGTGCAGCCCTGCCGCACGCGGTCCTCGGCCTCGG
>NZ_BAIO01000813.1 GCF_000613305.1 Komagataeibacter kakiaceti JCM 25156 | reverse complement strand
CTGGACCGCCCGGACCTGCCCGACCTGTCCGATACAGCACTTGCCGGCACCACGCAGGCATGGCTCGCCCCGTGGCTTGGCGGGGTGAGCCGCCTGTCCGCGCTGGCGGAAATGGACCTGCTGGCCATGCTGCGCGCCACCATGGACCATGCGACGCTGAAATGGCTGGACCGGATGCTGCCCACGCATCTCGACCTGCCGGGCGGCCGGGCGGCGGTGGATTACCTGCAACCCGTTCCGGTCGCGGCCGCGCGCGCCCAGACCTTCTATGGCGTGACCCAGACGCCCCGGCTGGCCGATGGCCGGGTGGAACTGCGCATCGCCCTGCTCTCCCCCGCCGGAAGCCGCAGGCGATCACCGCCGACCTGGCCGGGTTCTGGGCCGGGTCATGGGCGGACATGCGGCGCGACATGCGCGGGCGCTACCCCCGGCATGACTGGCCCGAAAACCCGGCAACAGCCAGCCCGCCACCCCCACGGCAGGGGCGCAGGCCATAAAACTCCATGCGTTCACATACAGGATGGTATGCAGACATGGCATTGCCACTTTTTTAAGATAACATGGCCACCATGAACGCCTGTCCCAGCCGCCATCCATGGATACCGACCGCCATGCGCCGCCCGGCCTCGCGCCTGTTACCCGTACTCCTGCTGGGCATGCCTGGGCTGACCATGCCGGTGGCCACGGCCTGGGCGCAGGATGCTGGCACGCCCGCGCCAC
>NZ_BAIO01000814.1 GCF_000613305.1 Komagataeibacter kakiaceti JCM 25156 | reverse complement strand
TGCGGCCCGGTGGCCGGGGCGGCGTCGGGCAGCCATGCCAGCCTTCGGGCCGCCACAGGACATTGCCGTTGCGGTCCTTGATGTCGTCAATCAGGGTGGGCGTCACCAGCCTGCCGCCATTGGCGATGGTGGCATAGGCCCCGGCCTCACGCATGACGGTGGTTTCCACCGCGCCAAGGGCCGCGGGCAGCACCAGCGGCATGGAGTGGACAAGCCCGAGGTTCTGCGCCAGCGCGGCCACGGGCTTCATGCCGATCTGGGCGGCAAGGCGGATCGTGACGAGATTGCGCGATTCACGCAGCGCATCATGCAGCGTGGTGGGGCCCAGAAATCCTTTTCATAATTGTTGGGTGCCATTCACCGTAGCTGACCGGCGAGTCATCGAATTTCTGGGAGGGCGAAATCCCGTCCTCCATCGCCGCCAGATAGACGAACGGCTTGAACGACGAACCGGGCTGGCGCGCCGCCTGTGTCGCGCGGTTGAACTGCGAGGCCTTGAACGACCACCCCCCACCATCGCCACGACGCGCCCGGTATGGACATCCACGCTGGCCAGCGCGCCCTCCACCTGCGGCACCTGCCGCACGGCCACGCCGCCGCCATCGGCCAGCGGCTCGATCATGATGACATCCCCGGTCTGGAACCCCTTGCCGGTATGCATCCACGCGCGTTCGCGCGCAGGCAGTTCACCCGTATGGGGCACGACGGGATCG
>NZ_BAIO01000815.1 GCF_000613305.1 Komagataeibacter kakiaceti JCM 25156 | reverse complement strand
GACAACGGGGGGGCTGGGCAGCCCGGTCGGCGCGGTGCTGGGCGCGGTGATCATCGGCATTATCGAGAACATCATCGTGCTGTTCGGCATCTCGCCTTACTGGCAGTCGATCGTCAGCGGCGGGATCGTCGTGCTGGCCATTTCCTTTGATTCGCTGGCGCGGCGCTACATCCATCGCGATGCGTAGGCGCACGGGCATTTCCTGACAGCAGGGAGACATGACAATGACCAGAATTTGCGGTGATGCTTCCGAATTCGCCCTCTCGGCGCTGCATGGCTACAGCCTGGCCAACCGCCACCTAGTGCGCATGGTGCGCGGTGGGGTCGTGCGGGCCACGCCGGGCCGGGCGGGCAAGGTGGCGGTGGTGGTAGGTGGTGGCTCCGGCCACTATCCCGCCTTCAACGGTTATGTCGGCGCCGGATTTGCCGATGCCGCGGTGGCGGGGGATATTTTCGCCTCCCCCTCCACGCAGGCGATCCACGCCGTGGCGCGCAGGGCGGAACGTGGCGGCGGGGTCATACTCGGGTTCGGGAATTACGCGGGCGATGTGCTGAACTTCGGCATCGCCGCCGACCGCCTGCGGGAAGCCGGAATTGACACCCGCCTGCTCGCCACCACCGATGACGTGGCCAGCGCGGACGCATCCGATGCGGCGCGCAGGCGCGGTGTCGCGGGGGATCTCGCGGTTTTCAAGATCGTGGGGGCGGCGGCG
>NZ_BAIO01000816.1 GCF_000613305.1 Komagataeibacter kakiaceti JCM 25156 | reverse complement strand
GCGCCGGGGCTGAGGCCGAACGCCTTGTGCACGCCGCGCAGGAACGATTCCTCACGCGCGTTGATCTCCCCATCCGCGCGGGCGATCACGAACAGCGAGGCCAGGGCCTCCTCCAGCATGGCGGTGCGCCCGGCGAAGGCGCGGCCCAGTTCGGTCGCGAAGGCCCGGTAATCATCCGTGCGCTGGCGGGCGGTATCGAACAGGCGGCCCACTTCCTTCATGTTCTCGGGCGGGAGATGGAAGCGGCGCTTGAAGGCGTCGATTTCGGCGCGGTTCACCGGCCCGTCGCACTTCGCCATCTTGGCTGACAGGATAATGACGACCAGCCCGTACATCTGTTCGCGCTTGCCCATCACGGCCGCCATCTTGGCCGCGATGAAGGTGGCCGCGCCATTAGGGTCCGCGTTCAGCCGTGGGCCCCAGCGGTCGGTCCAGCCGCCCACCGGCGTTTCCAGCAGGGAACCGTTATCCGCCGCGTGGCCCAGCGCGGTGCCGACGACCGCCCCCATGGGGCCGCCGACCGCGAACCCCGCAACGCCACCAAAAATCTTGCCCCATATCGCCATGCCCCGATGCTAGCACGGATACAGGCTTAACCCAACTGATCTTCCCTGCCGCCATCAGGCATCCGCGGCATTGCTGGCATCCATTCGCGCAGGGCCTCGACCCGCAGGCGGAGGCCAGCGGGCGGTCCGGCGGTCGGGTGGCGTCAAT
>NZ_BAIO01000817.1 GCF_000613305.1 Komagataeibacter kakiaceti JCM 25156 | reverse complement strand
GGGTCACGGTGGTCGACTGGGCGCACGCTGGCGCGGCGCTGCCGGAGTGCACCCTGCTGGTCAATACCACGTCCATCGGTATGGAAGGGGCGGCGGACGGGGCGTTTCCAATGGATCTGGCGCGGGCCGACAGGGCGCTGGTGGTGTGTGACATCGTTTATGTGCCCCGACAGACCGCGCTGCTCAGGCAGGCCGCGGCATGTGGCCTGCGCCATGTTGACGGGCTGGGCATGCTGATCCACCAGGCGGGGCTGGGATTTCACAAATGGTTTGGCGTGACACCGGAAATCGGACCGGATGTCGAGGCCCTGCTCGATGCGGACCTGCATGCCTCCCGCACGGGCTGAACGGCGGCGCATGCGGGTACTGGGGCTGACGGGGGGCATCGGCATGGGCAAATCCACCACCGCCACCCTGTTCCGCCGGGCGGGTGTACGGGTGTTCGATGCGGATGCGGAGGTTCGTGCCCTTCAGGGGCCGCATGGCCGCGCATTGCCCGCCATTGGCAGGCTGGTGCCCGGTTCGGTGCGTGACGGGGTGCTGGACCGGGGGATGCTGCGGCGCGTGGCGCTGTCGGACCCCGCCGTCATTCACGGGCTGGAGGGGATTCTTCACCCGATGGTGCGCAGGCGCGTGAACGCTTCCTCCAGCGTGCGCGGCGCGATGGCCGCCGCTGGGTCGTGCTGGACATCCCCCTGCTGTTCGAGACCGGGGC
>NZ_BAIO01000818.1 GCF_000613305.1 Komagataeibacter kakiaceti JCM 25156 | reverse complement strand
CTGCTGGCAGCGACACCGTTCGCAGCCAAGGCCACGACCATCACCGGCCCGTATGTCGATATCGGCGGCGGTTACAACCTGACCCAGACCCAGCACGGGCACTTCGCCGACCCCAATTCCGGCGCTGGCACCCCGGGCGAGCCGGGCCGTGAAAAGCTGGGCCACCGCCATGGCTGGACCGGCTTCGGCGCCGTCGGCTGGGGCTTCGGCAACGGCCTGCGCGCGGAAGTCGAGGGCGATTACAACTGGTCCGAGATCTACAGCAAGTCCCGTGGCGACAAGGGCAGCGACCGCTCCTATGGCGGCTTCGTCAACGTCCTGTATGACATCGACCTCAAGCGCCTGTTCAACATCGATGTGCCCGTCACGCCGTTCGTCGGTGTGGGTGCCGGCTATCTGTGGCAGGGTGATCACAACATCACCGTCGGCGCGAACAACCCCTCCGGCCCGCGTAGCCTGAGCGGCACCAAGGGCGGCTTCGCCTATCAGGGCATCGTCGGTGCGGCCTATGACATCCCGGGCGTGCCGGGCCTGCAGATGACCACCGAATACCGCATGATCGGCCAGCCGCAGTCCTTCACCATGGGTAACTTTACCGCTGGTGACGGCCATGCCAGCTTCGATCACCGCTTCAACCACCAGTTCATCGTAGGTGTCCGCTACGCGTTCAACAACGCGCCGCCGCCGCCGCCGCCGGCCCCCGCCGTGGTGC
>NZ_BAIO01000819.1 GCF_000613305.1 Komagataeibacter kakiaceti JCM 25156 | reverse complement strand
CCGTGGTCGGCACCATGGCGGCGCTGGCCGGGCGCAAGGCGAAGGTCAACGCCGTGGGCGTGGTGGGGCTGGTGGAAAACATGCTGTCCGGCAACGCCCAGCGCCCGGGTGACGTGGTGCGCACCGCCGCCGGCCAGACGGTGGAAGTGCTCAATACCGATGCGGAGGGCCGGCTCGTGCTGGCCGATGTGCTGTGGTACACCCAGGACCGTTTCAGCCCGCGTCTCATGGTCGACCTCGCCACGCTGACGGGAGCGATCGTGGTCGGGCTTGGCCATGAGCGCGCGGGCCTGTTCTCGAACAGCGATGAACTGGCGGCCAACCTGTCCGGCACGGGCGAGGCGACGGGGGAGAAGCTGTGGCGCATGCCGCTGGACGCCGCCTACCTTGAACGCCTGCGCTCCGACATCGCGGATCTCAAGAACATCGGCGGCCGTCCCGGCGGGTCGATCACGGCGGCGAAGTTCCTTGAATGCTTCGTGAACGACGTGCCATGGGCGCATCTGGACATCGCGGGGGTGGCGTTCACCACCAAGGCGACATCGCACGCGCCCAAGGGGGCGACGGGCTTTGGCGTGCGCCTGCTCGACCGCATGGTCGGCACGTATTACGAGGGGTGATACCTGCCCCGCGTGGCAGGTCAGGACAGGACAGGGAACTCCATGGCGCAGATCGGCTTCTATCACCTGACGCGCTCTCCGGCGGTGGAAG
>NZ_BAIO01000820.1 GCF_000613305.1 Komagataeibacter kakiaceti JCM 25156 | reverse complement strand
GTCGTTCCCGCCACAGGCGCTGAACCTGTCCCCCGTCATGGCGCAACTGGTGGCGGAACTGCAGCAGCCGCGCCTGCGCGGGCTTATCGCCGCCAAATTCGGGCTGGAACTCGATGACGCGCCCACCATGCTGACCCTGCGCGGGCGCACGCGCGCCAAGGACGGGCGCATTCACCGCGACTCCGCATGCAAGCGGGTGACGGTGCTGCTTTACCTCAACCCCGCCGATAACGGCGCCTGGTCGCGCCACGAGGGATGCCTGCGGCTGCTGCGCAACGCCCATGACCTGGAGGATTTCGCCGCCGAGATCCCGCCCCTCGCCGGCACGCTGGTCATCTTTCCCAACGGGCCGGATACATGGCACGGCCACCGGCAGTATGTCGGCCCGCGCTACACCATCCAGCTCAATTATATGGCCAATGACGCCAGCGCACGCAACGAACTGCGCCGCCACCGGTTATCCGCCCTGACGAAACGGCTGCCCTGGGTCGCCTGAACCCCCGGCCATTGTTTCGACACGAGTCCGGGTTAGATTGGTACCGTTATCCGGCTTTACGATATGTCGAGGTTTTCCGAGTCCATGCATCTGCGCAAATTTGCTACCTCCCTGCTGTCCACCGGCCTTGCGCTGGGACTGCTGGTCGCATCCGTTCCCGCCAATGCCCAGCCCTGGCATGGACCGGGCGGGCCGGGCTGGCATCGTGGCCCAGCC
>NZ_BAIO01000821.1 GCF_000613305.1 Komagataeibacter kakiaceti JCM 25156 | reverse complement strand
GCCGCGTGTTCATGATCGTGCCGATGGCGGCCCTTGTCTTTCTTGTCGGGCGGATGGGCTGGCTGGATCAGGCGGCGGACAAGCTGACGTTCTCACGCATGAGCTGGTTCGACAACACGGCCCTGGTCGAACATTTCCGCACCATCGTCACCCATAACGGCATGACATCGGACGCGAAGGACTGCCTGCTGTTCGTCCTGAACGGCAACGACCCGCCGGACGCCACCCGCATCGACGTGCTGGAAAAACATTCCGGCGCCTGCCCCGGTGACCGCAACACCCTGCCCCACCTGTTCACGTTGCAGATCGACCGGCTGGGCCAGACCGCGCAGACGGACTGGCAGTCTCCGGGGCTGTTCCATCCCCTGCCCCGTTAAGAGGCAGTCTGAAAATCCTGCTTTTTTGAAAAATGGGGCGCCCGAAAACTTTTATTGTTTTTTATCAATCAGTTGTTTTCAGGCAGCCTTTAAGCTGGCCGCCTTACAGGCTTCCACCGCGCAGCACGCGCCGCAGGGCCCGCGCACCGTACCGGATCGCGTGCCGCCCCGCCGGGAGGAAGGAATAGAAGTTCAGGAACCCGTGCACGGTGCCGCGCCATGTCCGGGTTTCGGCATGGCTTCCGGCCTGCCGCATGGCGGCGGCGTAGCCCGTACCCTCATCATGCAGGGGGTCGCATTGCGCCAGCGCGATCACCGCGGGCGGCAGCCC
>NZ_BAIO01000822.1 GCF_000613305.1 Komagataeibacter kakiaceti JCM 25156 | reverse complement strand
TGCTGCCCGGCCTGCTGCGCCGCTTCCCGTGGCCGAAATCCATGCGCTGGGGCGAAGGCAGCGCCTTTACCTGGGTGCGCCCGCTGCGCCGCATTGTCTGTATCCTTGATGGGGAGACGGTCGATTTCACGCTGGCGGAAGGCGATGATAACGGCCACGGCCTGCGTTCGGGCAACCTGACCGAAGGCCACCGCTTCACCAGGCCCGGCGCGTTTGCCGTCACAAGCACCAAAACGTGGCTGGACGGCTTGCGCGCGCATGAGGTGGAGCCCGACGCCGCCGCCCGCCGCACCCTGATTGCCGAGGGCGTGGCCCGCCTGGCGGGTGAGGAAGCTGAATGTCGTGGCCGATCCCGGCCTGATTGACGAAGTGGCGGGCCTGACCGAATGGCCGGTTCCCTTCCTTGGCCGGATCGATGACGAATTCATGGACCTGCCGCCCGAGGTGATGCAGGTTTCCATGCGGGTGAACCAGCGCTATTTCGCGCTGCGCAACGCGGATGGATCGGCGGCCCCCCGCTTCGCCTTCGTGGCCAATCTGCTGCCACGCGACGGTGGCGCGCTGACCATTGCCGGGAACGAGCGCGTCCTGCGCGCCCGCTTTGCCGATGCCCGCCATTTCTGGGATCTGGACCGCGCCCACACGCTGGAAAGCCGGGTGCCCGCGCTGGAACGCATCGTGTTCCACGCCGCCCTGGGCAGTCAG
>NZ_BAIO01000823.1 GCF_000613305.1 Komagataeibacter kakiaceti JCM 25156 | reverse complement strand
GGGCACGACCGTCACCCTGCCCGACCCCGCGCGGCTTGAACTGATCGGCGCGGCCATGGCGGCGGAAGGGGTTTACCGCTCCCACCATGAACTGTTTGATGTCTGGACCGACATAGCCGCCCCGCCGGTCGCCCGGATAGACCGGGGTGCGCTGCCGCTGTTCGGTCTCATGGCGGCGGGCGTGCATCTGAACGGGGTGGTCCGCCGCGCGGACGGGCTGCACCTGTGGGTGGCCCGGCGCGCCATGACCAAGCGCCTCGACCCCGGCAAGCTGGACCACCTGGTGGCGGGCGGCATTCCGGCGGGGCATACCGTTCTCCAGACCTTGATCAAGGAAGCGGCGGAAGAAGCCAGCCTGCCCGAGGATCTGGTGCGCAGGGCCCGCCCCACGGCGGATATATGTTACGCGCTTGACAGGCCGGAGGGATTGCGCCGGGATGTGCTGCACTGTTTCGAACTGGACCTGCCACCCGATTTCGTGCCCGTGCCCGCCGATGGGGAGGTAGAGGAATTCCGCCTGATCCCCCTGCGGGACGCCTACAGGCTGGTGCGCGATACCGATGAGTTCAAGTTCAACGTCAATCTTGTCCTGATCGACCTGTTCCTGCGCACCGGCATGATCGACGCCGCCAGCCCCGACGGCCAGCGTCTGCGCCGTGGCCTGACCGGCTGGCACATGCCCCACCCCACCTGATTCCATACCG
>NZ_BAIO01000824.1 GCF_000613305.1 Komagataeibacter kakiaceti JCM 25156 | reverse complement strand
CAATGCCTCATGGCGCTACCTGCCGCCACCGCTGCGCGAGATGGTGACGCGCAACCTGCCGAAAGTGGCGGGGTCATGGGACTTCCGCTGCGCCGCGCATGAATACCTGATGCTGGTGGACGGGCGCTGCCATTTCCTGCTGTTCAACCGCACCCTGCCATGGGATCATCTGGCCGGATGGCTGATCCATGCGGAAGCAGGGGGGTATGCCGCCCGTTTTGACGGCACGCCCTACCGCGTGACGGATCACGGCGGCGGGCTGCTTTACGCGCCGGACCGGGCAAGCTGGCAGGCGCTGCACGACCTGCTGTTCGCCACGGGCTGAGGCACGGGGGCGTTCTGGCCGGATTCAGGTCACGGGGGTCGCGCGCTCGCGGCGTTTGACGGCCTGCCAGCCATCTTCCATGGTTTTCACGTCCACATCCGCCAGCGCCAGGCCGCGCGCGGCCAGATCGCGCTCCATCGCGGTGAAACGGCGGGTGAATTTGGCATTGGCCTGACGCAGGCAGGCTTCGGGGTCCATGTCCAGCTTGCGCGCCAGCGTGGCCAGCGTGAACAGCACATCGCCCAGTTCGTCGAATATCTTTTCGCGGTCGCCGCTTTCCAGTTCGACCTTCAGTTCGTCGATTTCCTCATCCACCTTGGCCGCCACTTCCGCCGCCGTGTCCCAGTCAAAGCCGGTCCGGGCCGCGCGGGCGGACAG
>NZ_BAIO01000825.1 GCF_000613305.1 Komagataeibacter kakiaceti JCM 25156 | reverse complement strand
CGCAGGGGGCGGGGTGATGACCGGCGCGAGCGCCGCTCGTCAAGCGTGCGGCGCAGCGTGCCATCGCCGTCAATGGCCTTCATGATCTTGTCACGCACGTTCAGCCGCCGGAGCTGGCCAAGCTGGTCACGCGCTTCGGTCAGGTCCGCCTCGCGCACCATTTCATCCACATGGGACTGGAATTCGGTGGCCAGCCCCCGCGCCTTCTTGATAAGGCCGGTGACCGTGCGGATGGCGACGGGCATGTCCTTGGGGCCGATCAGCAACAGGCCCACCACCCCGACCAGGGCAAATTCAGACCACGCGAAATCGAACATGAACCTGTTTCCTTCACCACCGCCGGGCATCGCGCCACCGGCGCGCACCCGCATCCTAGCACAGCTTCCCGCACACCTATCATGACACGGGCGGGTCAGGAACCTCGGGGTCGGTATCGGGCACTTCCACCAGCAGTTCCTCCCGCCGGGGCAGATCGCCCAGATCCTTGAGGCCGAAATGCCGCAGGAACCCCGATGACGTACCCCACAGGATCGGCCGCCCCGGCACTTCCTTGCGGCCCAGCGGCATGACCAGTTCCGCCTCCAGCAACGTATCAAGCACCTGCTGGCTCAGGCTGACGCCACGGATTTCCTCGATCTCGGCGCGGGTGCAGGGCTGGTGGTAGGCGATGATGGCCAGCGTTTCCATGGTCGAGCGCGCCAG
>NZ_BAIO01000826.1 GCF_000613305.1 Komagataeibacter kakiaceti JCM 25156 | reverse complement strand
ATGCCGCTGAGGAACCCGCCACCACCCGACGGCGGGGGCGCGGCCTGCCGCTGCTGGAGCTGCTGCTGCGCCTGCTGGAGCTGCCACTGGAGCTGGCGAATCCGGTTCTGCGCCTCGGCCAGCGCCGCTTCCTGCACCACGGCCATCTGGGTCACGCGATAGGGCGCTTCAGGATATTTCTGGAACATCTGCCGATATACTGATCGGCCTGCGGGTCGATCGGGGGGAGGGCTGATGCCGTCTGCGGCACGCTACCTGTCGTGGCGCCGCCTACACGGGCGAAAAACTGTGTGATCAGATCACGTTCCTGGTCATTCATCCTGTCTGTCCTGCCTTGGGCTGGGAAACCGTATTCCGCAGATGTGGTCCGTACCGATGCAATGTGCAAGACCGGGGCCGCCATGCGCGGCGCGTCTGGGCCGGGGGCACGCGCGACCTTCCGGTACGGGCGGCATGACGGTATGCTGCCCCGCGTTTTTGCGCCAGATGGTGCATACCTGTCCCCGTTTACCGGAGCATCTCGTTCATGGACCCGGCCCCCGTGCCCCGATCACCCACGTCTCCCCGCCCGCTGTCGTTCCAGGGCTGATCCTGAAGCTGCACCAGTTCTGGTCTGAACAGGGCTGCGCCATCCTCCAGCCCTATGATACGGAGGTGGGCGCCGGCACGCTGTCCCCCCACACGACGCTGCGCGCGCTGGG
>NZ_BAIO01000827.1 GCF_000613305.1 Komagataeibacter kakiaceti JCM 25156 | reverse complement strand
ATGTCCGGAAACAGCGTCAGCGCCGTCGCCTGCCATGTCATGGCCCGTCCCCCTGCCCTGCCGTGCCGGGAAAGCACTCGACCGGAACCTCGATCTCATCGGGAACACAGACCGTGATCCGCCCGCCCCGCACATCCACCACCGGCACGCAGGCCTGGGTGAACGGCAGCAGGAGATGCCCGCCCGCGCCTTCGATCTCAAGGCTGGTGCCCGCGCCGTAATCATGCACGGCGGCCACGCGGCCGATCACCCGCTCCGTTCCCTGCTCGCGCGCTTCCAGCCCGACCAGATCGGCGAAATAGAATTCGTCCTGATCCGGCTCGGGCAGGCTGGCGCGCGGCACGTACAGCTTGCGGTTGACCATCTGCTGCGCAGCCTCGCGGCTATCTATGGCGTTGCCCCGCGCATCGCACAGCCGTGCAACGCCGTTACCCTGCCACGACAGCCGCCACGGGCGGCCCAGGTCATCGACCAGCCCGGCATAGGTGGCCAGGTCTTCCGCCACGGCGGTATAGCTGTGCACATGCACAAGCCCCCGCACGCCATGCGGACGACCTACCACACCCATCAGGACATGATCGTGGTTCATGGGATGACGGCCCTGCCTTTCCTGCCTGCCTTACCGCGTTACTTACGCTGCGGCCGCGGCGGCAGCGGCGGCGGCACGTTCCTGCGCACGCTTCTTGGCGCGGACTTCTTG
>NZ_BAIO01000828.1 GCF_000613305.1 Komagataeibacter kakiaceti JCM 25156 | reverse complement strand
TGATTCCCGTGCGGGCGCGGGTGCGGCGCTGGTGTGGACCGCGGGCGCCATGAGCGCGCGCGTGATATTTCCATCCCCACATTGCGGGCAGGCGAGCAGGTTGTTTTCGGCCTGGCGCTCGAACGCCCTGCTATCGGGGAACCACCCTTCGAATTCGTGTCCTGCGCCGCAGCGTAGCTGATACCGGATCATGCCCTCTCCGCGTTTTACCCTGTCAGTTCCTGCCCAGCAGGGCGTCAAGCCTGCCCGTGCGTTCAAGCGCCATCAGGTCGTCACAGCCGCCGATGGGCGTATTGTCGATGAAAATCTGCGGCACGGTGGTGCGGCCACCGGAGCGGCGAACCGATTCCGTGCGTTCCGGGCTGCCATGCGGGGCATTGATCTCATTGAACGGCACGTCCTTCTGCATCAGCAGGCGCACGGCGCGGATGCAGTAGGGGCAGCCCGGCTGGGTGTAAATGTCGATCGCAGGCATGGAACCTTCACTTGGCTGGTGTGGTGGTCTATCCGTTCCAACTTGCGTGCAACGGAGCATTGCGTCCAGCTTATCCTATTGTTGTTCCTGCTGGCCACAGGCACGCGCCACCGCAATGACATCGACCCGCGTCGCCCCCGCCGCCAGAAGGGCGTCCGTGCAGGCGGCCAGCGTGGCCCCGGTGGTCATGACATCATCCACCACGATCACATGCCGCCCCGCGAT
>NZ_BAIO01000829.1 GCF_000613305.1 Komagataeibacter kakiaceti JCM 25156 | reverse complement strand
CTGGCGCGGGGGCTGGGCCTGTCCGCCCCGCTGACGGTGCGCAACACGGTGGACAGGATGGGGTGACGGGCGCCAATCTGTTCGATTCCCAGTTCGCGACCGATGGGACGATGGTGCTGGCCGCGCCGGGTTCGGCGCTGGTGTCCTCCCTATGTGGGGATCCGCGCATCCATTTCGATTACAGCCGCTGGCTGCCCCTGCTGCTGTGCATGACGACCCCGGTGGTGATCGGGCGCACGCAACTGCACCGCAGCCTGGGCAATTTCATGCGCGACCGACCGGTACGCATCGCCGTCTCCACCCTGACCGGCCTTGAACTGCCTACCGTCGTGGCCATGACCCTGTTCGGACTGCGCCCCATTCCCGTAACCGGACTGGCGACACCCGAAGCTGCCGCCGCGGCCCTGCGCGACAATCAGGTCGATGTCATCCAGATTACCGACCCGCTGGGCACGCCGGACACCACGGCCCTGATCGATACACTGGCGCGGGCGGGCTTTCCCGCCCTGTTCAGCCTGACCACCGGGGCCGCCCCCCTCAGGCTACGGGATCAGGAGGTCATGAGCATGGAGCCCGTCTGGTCCAGGATGCCCATTCCGCCCTGACTTCCCTGCTTTACGCGGCATGGAAGCCGCTGGCGGGGGCCGCGGCGGTCGATCTGGCCCTGGTGCTGCCCATGCTGACCCCAGCCCGCCACGCTGG
>NZ_BAIO01000830.1 GCF_000613305.1 Komagataeibacter kakiaceti JCM 25156 | reverse complement strand
TCCACCACCGGGCCGGCGCGCCAGCAGGGGTCGGGGGTGGTTTTTCGGAGGGTGTTTTCACGCCGGAGGCGGCGTTCAGGGCGGACCAGAGCGCCGTACGGTCCTTCTCCCGCCCGTCGCACAGGCTGGCGGCGTCGGTGCCGGGGACGACCTGCCCCAGTTTTTCCCGCCAGTCTATATCCACCCCCTGCCACCATCCCGCCACCGTGGGCAGGTCGTGCGTGGTGGTGAACGCCGCCGCGTTCAGTGACCATGTGGCGGGTGGACGGAATGCTCCCCCCGGCGCGCGCTCGAAAAACAGCACGTTCATGCCCATGATGCCGTGGCGCTGCGCCGCGCGGCGGAAGGCGGGCGTTACGGTGCCCAGATCCTCCCCGATCACGACGCCATGGGCGCGTTCGGCCTCCAGCGCTACAAGCGGCATGAGATCGCGCACGGGAAAGGACAGGTAGGCCCCCTCCGCCGAGGAACCGCCCTGCGGTATCACCCACAGCCGCTCCAGCGCCATGACGTGATCGATCCGCAGGCCGCCACCATGGGCGAAGCCCGCGCGCAGTGTCTCGATAAAGGCGCGGTAGCCCGTGGCCCGCAGCCCGGCGGGGGAAAAGGTGGTCAGCCCCCAGTCCTGCCCCAGCGGGCTGAGCGCGTCGGGCGGCGCGCCGATGGATGCGCCAACGAGGAATTCCTGCTGCCGCGCCCA
>NZ_BAIO01000831.1 GCF_000613305.1 Komagataeibacter kakiaceti JCM 25156 | reverse complement strand
TCGCCCGCGCCGCGCCCTTCGAGCATCAGGCGGCCCACAAAGGCCCCTTCCGCCACCACGGCGTTGAAGACGCCGTTCACCTGCGCGATGGACGCATCCTGCGGCACGAGGCAGGGATGCACCCGCGCCTCGATCCCGTTTTCATGCTGGCGGGCGAGGCCCAGCAGCTTGATGCGGTAGCCCATCTTGCGGGCGAACTGCAGGTCGAGCGCGCCGATGCGGCGGATGCCCTCGATATAGACCGAGGCGAACACCACCGGCCGCCCGAAGGCCAGCCCCGCCAGAATCGCCAGCTTGTGGGCGGTGTCGATCCCGTCCACATCGGTGGAGGGGTCGGCCTCGGCATAGCCCAGCTTCTGCGCGTCGGCCAGGATTTCGGCAAAATCCCGCCCGGTTTCGTGCATGACGCTCAGGATGTAATTGCAGGTGCCGTTCAGGATACCGCCGATTTTCAGGATACGATCCGCCGCCAGCCCTTCGCGCACGGTCTTGATGGCGGGGATGCCACCGGCGACCGCCGCCTCGAACATGAGCGGCACACCCGCTTCCTGCGCGGTGCAGGCCAGCGCCGCACCATGAATGGCGATCAGCGCCTTGTTGGCGGTGACGACGGGCTTGCGGTTTTCCAGCGCGCGGCTGACCGTCAGCCGCGCCGGGCCTTCCGCCCCGCCGATCAGTTCGGCCACGACATCCACATCG
>NZ_BAIO01000832.1 GCF_000613305.1 Komagataeibacter kakiaceti JCM 25156 | reverse complement strand
GCGGGCGCGACTTCCAGCAGGGCCGCCATGGCATCGAACAGCCGCCCGGCGGAACTGCCGCACGGTGCGTTCATACCGGCGCGGATCATGGCGCGGATGACGGCGACGGGACGCCCCTCCAGCGCGGGAAGGGGGTGATGCCGACGGGCTTCATCGGTTCCTTCCGGTCCCAGCGCGGCATCCAGATGCGCCAGCAGCATGCGCCATGGCTCCCGGCTGGCGGCATCCCCGCCCGGCATCGCAACCGGCGCGAGGCCACCCACGCGCTGGCAGTCACGATAATCGCACAGCAGGATTTCACCGCCCCATGCCGTTCCGTCCTGCCCCAGCCCCACGCCATCCAGCGCGATCCCGACAACCGGGCCGGAAGTGACTTCCACCCCATGTTCGACCATGCAGGCCGCGATATGGGCATGGTGATGCCATACGGGCAGCAGGGGCAATTCACCCTCGCGCGCCAGTGTCCGGCCCAATGCGTGGCTATGATAGTCCGGGTGGGCATCCACCGCGATCACGGCCGCATGGTGAGCGAACAGGGCACGATAATCAGCCAGCGCCGCAAGGAATTCCTCCTGCACGCCCGGATCATCAAGATTGCCCATATGGGCGGAAAGCAGCGCCCGCCCGTTTCCCAGCAGGCAGAAGGCGGATTTCAGATCCGCGCCCAGCGCCAGAACGGCGGGCGCATGCGCCAGAC
>NZ_BAIO01000833.1 GCF_000613305.1 Komagataeibacter kakiaceti JCM 25156 | reverse complement strand
CAGCCGAGCAGGGGATCAAGCCGCCGCTCTGGTCGCGTCCGCCCGCGGGGTCCTTGCGGCCTACGAGGACATGATTGGCACTCCGTGGAAGCCCTACACGGCCAGCAACGCCCGCACCATCGACCAGCGGGCCGCAGCTGCCGAGATGGACGCCCTCGGCTTCTGACCGACCCGGCCGGACCCACGGCGGGTCCGGCCACCCACGGCAAGGTACCTTTCCGCAAGGATCGACCCGCATGAGCGAATATGAATCCATGGCAGACCGCGATGAAGCCCTTGCGCTTTCGCGTGCTGCGCCCCACCACGCCTGGGTCCTGACGGACCGGGACGTCTGGCATCGCAATCCTTTTTATCATGGCCCGGAAATGCCACACCCTGAAGATGACGGCGCCCATGACTTTATTGCCGACCACGGCATCGACGCATGGCGGGAGGCGACCAGGGCCGCAAGGGCCGCAGCCATCGCCGCAGCCGAAGCGAAAGCGCGCGAGATCGCGGATGCCCCCGACCCCTGGTGGCCTGACGATCCGACGCCTTGAGAGACTATGCCGCAGGAGCGGAAACCGGGTTCCTGCTTCTGGTGTCCGGGGTCACCATCGTGCTTGCAAAAAAATGCCCTGACACCAGCATGCCGTCGCGAGGCGCCCGCCTCAAGCCCGCTGCGCGCCGCGCTTCGCGCGGTGAGGACACGCCCCTTTCA
>NZ_BAIO01000834.1 GCF_000613305.1 Komagataeibacter kakiaceti JCM 25156 | reverse complement strand
CGGAGCGCGGAGGCCCAGGCCGTTCTGGCCGAGGGGCTGGCGCTCTCCCCCGCGCAGCTCACCACCGGCAACCTCATGGCGGTGTGCCTGATGGAACAGGGGGCCTTTGCGGACGGGCGGGATCTGCTGGGCTATATTCTTGAACATCACCCTGACAGCGCCATGACGCACGCCAACCTCGCGCATCTGCTCGCGGCATGGAACCGGCCCGACGCCGCGCTACAGGCCCATGCCCGCGCCTTGCCCTGCGCCCGGAGGATGCGCAGCTTCGCATGAATCACGCGCTGACCCTGCTCAAGACCGGGCAGATGGCGCGGGGATGGGCGGAATATGAATGGCGTCACCGCCTGCCCGGCCGCCTGCGCCTGCCGCTGGCCCAACTGCTGCCGGTGCTGGAGCCGGATGCGGATCTGCGCGGGCGCACCGTTCTGGTCACGCGTGAAGGGGGGCTGGGGGATATGGCTGATGATGCTGCGCTTCCTGCCCGTTCTGGCGGGCATGGGCGCGCGCGTGTTCGTGCAGGCCCCCGAAACGCTGCATGGCCTGATCCGGCGCATGGGCTGCGTGCGGCGTGTGTTTGATGAACGCCGCCCCCTGCCCGCGCATGACTGGCATTGCCCGTTCCTCAGCCTGCCGCGCGCATTGCATCGCACGCCCGGCCATGCGGGGGCGGATGTGCCCTATCTGCGGG
>NZ_BAIO01000835.1 GCF_000613305.1 Komagataeibacter kakiaceti JCM 25156 | reverse complement strand
GGTGGGGGAGCGGTGGCGGATCACGGTTGGCCTGCATCTCGGCCCGCTTGCGCCCGACATGGTGCAGGTGCAGCTTTACGCCGACCAGCCCGATGGCCCCCCCACCATCATCCCCATGGTGGCCAGCGCCACGCCGGAACCGCAACAGCAGACCTACAGCGTGGAAATCCAGACCACGCGCCCGCTTTCCGATTACACGCCGCGTGTCATTCCCTTCCACCCCGACGCCACCATTCCGCTGGAGGCCGCGCATATCCTGTGGCTGAAATAGGCTACCATGCCAGAAAATAATAATTTTCCGTAATTATTGTGCATACCCCTGCGCATGGGGTGTTTTTATTTCAATATCCATCCCTGTGGCAACATTATGAAGTAATGGGCATGTGAGGCAGATCACATAACCGTGTTTGTGAGACCATGCGGTTAATGGCCCGTTAATTGCCTCAGAACCAGAAAATATGACCGGTTTTTCCCAAACCAAGGAAACAGGCCGATGGTCAGTGCGGTGACCCCATTTCCTACACCAGTCCGGCTGCTTTCCGTCACGGCGGAGATGTTTCCCTTCGTCAAGACAGGGGGGCTGGGCGATGTCGCCGGTTCCCTGCCGCTGGCGCTGGCCCGGTATGGGGTGGATGTCACGACCCTGCTGCCCGGCTACCCCGCCGTGATGGCGGCGGCGCGGGAACGCCGCG
>NZ_BAIO01000836.1 GCF_000613305.1 Komagataeibacter kakiaceti JCM 25156 | reverse complement strand
CGCGCGCGGGCGGTCGCGCTTGATGTCCAGCAGCCGCCTGCCCGCGTCGATGCCGGGCAGCAGGTCGATCTCCAGCGCCTGCCCCGCCTGCCAGTACGATGACGCCTGCAGGATGGCGGGCCCGGACAGACCCCGGTGGGTGAACACCATGCCATCACGGAACACGACATGGCGCGCCTGCCGCCCCGCCCCGCTGTGGCAACTGATCGCCACATTGACCGACAGCCCGGCCAGCGGTTCCATCCATTCCAGATCCTGCGCGCCGAATGTCAGCGGCACGAGCGCCGGGGCAGGCGCCACGACCCGCAGGCCGAACCGGCGCGCGAGATCATGCGCAAGGCCCGTGGCGCCCAGTTTGGGAATGGACAGCCCCCCCGTGGCCACGATCAGGCCGCGCGCCACGAAAACCCCGTGATCCGTCTCGACCCGGTAAAGTCCCGCGCTATCGCGCGCCACGTCGATGATCCGGTGCGACAGGCGCACATCCACCTGCCCCGCCGCGCATTCACGCAGCAGCATGTCCACGATGTCGCGCGCCGAGCGGTCACAGAACAACTGACCCGCCGCCTTCTCGTGCCAGGGAATGCGGTGGCGGCGGACAAGGGAGAGGAAATCGGCCGGGGTGTACCGCGCCAGCGCCGATTTGGCGAAATGCGGATTGGCGGACAGGAACCTGCCGCCCCGCATCC
>NZ_BAIO01000837.1 GCF_000613305.1 Komagataeibacter kakiaceti JCM 25156 | reverse complement strand
GGCGCTGATCACCGCCAGGAAATCCGCCCCGGCGCGCACAAGCGGCGCGCAGTTGGCTGGCGTGATGCCGCCAATGGCCACGACGGGCAGTTCGATCATGCTGCTCCACCATGTCAGCAGCGCCGGGTCGGCCCGGACGTCCGTTTCCTTGGAGGGTGAGGGGAAAAACGCGCCGAATGCCACGTAATCCGCCCCGCATTCCCCCGCGCGCAGCGCCATGTCGCGGCTGTCATAGCACGAGACGCCCAGTTGCAGGTCATCGCCCAGTATGCGCCGCGCGGTGGCCACCTCCGTATCCTCCATGCCCACATGCGCGCCATCGCACCCGCAGGAAACGGCCAGATCGGGCCGGTCATTGAGGATGAAGGCGACATCGCGCGCATGGGCCACGGGCTGGAGAATATCCACCGCGCGGCGCAGCGCGTCATCCGTCACGTTTTTCAGGCGGAGCTGCACGGCGGCGACGGGGCCGCCATCCAGCGCTTCGGCCAGACGGGGGGCGAACGCCACGGGATCGAGCGATTCGGGCGTGATGAGGTAAAGCTGGCAATCGGTCATGTCGGGCCGATCCTATGCCACCGTGGCGATGGCGAACAGCCCTTGTCTGGGTCCGGCCCTGTCGCCCGTGTGGCCAGAAACGTCCCTATTCCGGGTGGGGCATGGCCAGGCGGTGGGCGCGGAGGTATC
>NZ_BAIO01000838.1 GCF_000613305.1 Komagataeibacter kakiaceti JCM 25156 | reverse complement strand
CCGCCCCGCCGCCACCGCCGCCGCCTTCAAGCGTCGCCGCGCCCGCCCCGGCGGAGAATCGGACCTATCTCGTGTTTTTCGACTGGGACCGCAGCGATCTGACCGATCGCGCCCGTTCGATCGTGGCGGTCGCCGCACAGGCCTCGACCAACACACAGACCACGCGGATCGAGGTCAACGGCTATACCGACAACTCCGCCGCCCATCCGGGCCCACGGGGCGAACAGTATAACCAGGCGCTCTCGCTCCGGCGCGCGGAAGTCATCAAGGCCGAACTGGTGCGCGACGGCGTGCCGGGCCCCTCGATCGACATTCATGGCTTTGGCGACTCCAACCCGCTGGTCCAGACCATGGCCAACACGCGCGAGGCGCAGAACCGTCGCGTCGAGATCATCCTGCACTGATCTCCCTGCCATCTGGCTGAATATGGAAAAGAAAAAAGCGGCGCCATGAGGCAGCCGCTTTTTCCATATGGGCCTTTTCGCGCCGGATGGCCCCCGCGATCAGACAAGCCCGGTAAACAGCGAGGTGGACAGGTAACGCTCGGCAAAGGACGGGGCGATGGTCACGATGGTCTTGCCCTCGTTCTCGGGCCGTGCCGCAAGCTGTATGGCCGCATGCAGCGCCGCACCGGATGAAATGCCCACCGGCACGCCATCAAGCCGCGCACAGCGGCGGGCGGCG
>NZ_BAIO01000839.1 GCF_000613305.1 Komagataeibacter kakiaceti JCM 25156 | reverse complement strand
CTGCGCCCCGAACGTGCCCATGCGGCGCACGCCGCCAGCCCGCCCGGCATGGTGGACGGAGCGGCCCCGACCCTTCCGATTCCGATGAGGACATCGTGATTCCGGAGTCCCGCTTTCCCGCCGTTCCCCCCCGTCCGGACCCGTCCCATCCATGAGTCATTCCCCGGTTTCAGAAACAGGAAATTTCAGCCCGATGCGGAACAGTTCGTGATGTTTTGATTTCGTGCCTGCTGCTGGCCGCATGTGACCAGAGTGACCGGCCAAAAATCCAGCCGCTGTCCGAACCCACGCTGCTCGATGGCGGACGCGCGGCGCGTGTGAATGGCAAGGTGGGGGCGCCCGACCAGCCCCTGCCCGCGCAGGTCAGCTATGGCCGCGATACGCTGCCCCGCCTGACGCGCAACATCACCGGGGGGCAGGGCGGGAGCATAACGCTCGACTTTGCCGAGACCGATATACGCGACGTGGTGGCGCAGATTCTGGGCGGTATCCTGCACGTCAACTACACCATTGATCCGGCGGTGACCGGGGCCGTCACGCTGCATACGGCGGCTCCGCTTCTTCCGTCGGAGGTGCTGCCCACGCTCCAGATGCTGCTGGCGGAAGTCGGGGCCACGCTGGGCCGGACCGATAACCTGTACCGCGTGCTGCCATCGGGCGGCAGGACCGCGACAGGTGGTGGATCA
>NZ_BAIO01000840.1 GCF_000613305.1 Komagataeibacter kakiaceti JCM 25156 | reverse complement strand
GCGACCATCGACTCCGCCTGCGCGGGGGGCACCACCGCGTCATCCAGCCCCTGCAGGAACAGGACCGGCACATGGATGCCCGCCACCTGCGTCAGCGGCGAACGGGCGAGATAGGTGGCCTCATCCGCCGGATAGGGGCCAACGAGCGTATCGAGATAGCGTGATTCAAACTTGTGCGTGTCACGGGCCAGCGCGCGCAGGTCCGTCACGCCATACAGGCTGGTTCCGGCGGCGAACAGGTCCGAGCGCGCCAGCGCCAGCAGCACCGTCAGCCCCCCGCGCTACTGCCGCGTATGACAATGCGGGCCGGGTCCACCTGCCCGGTGCGCGCCAGATGGTCGCACGCGGCGATGCAGTCATCCACATCGACCACGCCCCACTGGCCTTCCAGCCGCTGGCGATAGGCCCGGCCAAAGCCGACGGAGCCGCCGTAATTGACATCCACTACCGCAAAGCCACGGCTGGTCCACCACTGCACCTTGAACGAAAACGCGGCGCTGGCCCGCCCCGTGGGGCCACCATGGGCCATGACCACCAGCGGCGGCTTTTCATCCGCCGGGCCGACGTAACGCGCGCTGGCGGGCGCATAGAAAAACGCATGTCCCGTGCCCTCACCCCCGGGCAGGGGAAATTCGACGGGGCGGGGCAGGGCGATGTCGGCCACGTCCAGCGGCAGTTCCG
>NZ_BAIO01000841.1 GCF_000613305.1 Komagataeibacter kakiaceti JCM 25156 | reverse complement strand
TCAGCGCCGAACATAAACGCCGCCACGGCGTCGTGCCGGGGGGGGCGATGGCGGTGATGGCGCTGGGCAAGGCCGGATCGCATGAAATGATGCCCGGCTCGGACCTTGACCTCATGCTGGTTTTCGATCACCCGCCCGATGCGGGGGAAAGCGTCGTGTCCGCCTCCACCTCCGCCGACGGGGTGCGCGCACGGCCCCTTGCGGCGGGCACCTACTTCGTGCGGCTGGCGCATGCTTCATCGCGGCCCTGACCGCGCCGGGGCGCGAAGGCCCGCTGTATGAGGTGGACATGCGGCTGCGTCCCTCGGGGTCGAAGGGGCCGGTCGCGGTCTCGCTCTCCGCCTTTCGCCGCTACCATGCGGAATCCGCGTGGACATGGGAACGCATGGCCCTGACCCGCGCGCGCGTGGTGGCGGGGCCGCCCCCGCTTGCCGCCGAACTGCGGCAGGCCATCGCCACCGCGCTCGATCACGGCCCGCTCGCGCAACACGACCGCGCGCGGATCGTGCATGACGTGCGCCATATGCGCGAACGCCTGGCCAGGGAATATCCCGCCACCAGCCCGTGGGACATCAAGCGCCGCCGGGGCGGGCTGATGGATGTGGAATTCATCGCCCAGGGGCTGCAACTGACCGACGCCACGGCCGCAACCCGCAACCAGTCCACCCGGCTGGC
>NZ_BAIO01000842.1 GCF_000613305.1 Komagataeibacter kakiaceti JCM 25156 | reverse complement strand
CTGCCGCGCCCCGGCGCCATGGCCATGGCGGCGCCCAGGCCAAGGAGAGCGCCGATCCGCCCGATCTGCCGCCGTGAATACCCCCGTGCCGTCAGGTCGTTCCGTGATTCGGTGGATAGTGCGGTGCTCATACGCTTCTCTCCTTGAAACCTGCCAGCCGCCGGGCCGGGGATCTGTTATTGACGGGTGGGGTCAGGCGCGATCGAACCTGGTATCGGCCCGCAGGACGGCATGCAGCAGAACATTCGCGCCCGCCGTGATGTCGTCCGGTTCCGCGCTTTCCGCCTCGTTATGGCTGATCCCGCCCAGACAGGGGACGAAAATCATTGCCGTGGGAAGGATGCGGGCGACATAGGCCGCATCATGTCCCGCACCCGAAACAATATCGCGCATGGAATATCCCAGCCCCTGCGCGCTTTCACGCACGCAGTCCACGCAGGCGGGATCGAAATGCACGGCGGCGGAATTCCATGTCGGCGCGATTTCGGCCGTGACACCGCACTGTGCGGCAATGTCCGTGATCCGGGTGCGGAAATCCGCCTCCATGGCTTCAAGCACATGATCGGACGGGTTGCGCAGATCAACCGTAAACGTGACTTCACCCGGGATCACATTGCTGCTGCCGGGGCGGCAGTCCACCACGCCAACCGTTCCCAGCCCGTCGTCCATGATCC
>NZ_BAIO01000843.1 GCF_000613305.1 Komagataeibacter kakiaceti JCM 25156 | reverse complement strand
CCGCCGGGGCGCGGCTCGTCTCGGGCGAGCCCTCGCATGAGGGCATGGACCCCACCGGACGCCTGCGCCGGGAGGCCGGGAACGTGGGCCGGATTCTTGACAAGGTGGGGCTGATCCTGCGGCACTGGTCCCGGCTGGACAGCGCCGATCCGGTGCAGACCTACCTGCCACGTGGCTGGCAGGCGCGGGCCATCCTGCCCGCCTGACAGGTGATGATTTTCTTTCCAGACGGATTTCGCGTGTGACAACCCAGAACAATCACGGCAATTTTCTCGATACCCCGCAGTTGCAGCAGGGGATTACCCGCTTCTGGCTTATCCGCCATGCCCTGGTGGAACAGAATGCCCGCATGCACCTGTATGGCACGATGGATGTGCCCCTGTGCCCGGACAGCCTGGTGGCCCAGCGGCGGATGTATGAATCCCTGGCCCATCGCCTGCCGCGTCCGGCGTTGTGGTTCACCTCCCCGCTGTGCCGGACGCAGCAGACCGCCCGCGCCATTCAGGAAGCCGGATATGGCCCCCACGAATGGCAGGTCGAGCCGGGCTTTATCGAACAGTCCATGGGGGAGTGGCATGGCATTACCCACGACACCCTGCCCGACAGGCTGAGCCTGCCCGCCCATCCGTTCTGGTCCGTGGGGGCGACCGAACTGCCGCCGGCGGGGGA
>NZ_BAIO01000844.1 GCF_000613305.1 Komagataeibacter kakiaceti JCM 25156 | reverse complement strand
GGCGGGGCGGTCTTGGCGGCGCGGCGGATGGGCGACGGACGGGGCTTGAGACCCAGACGGTGCGCCTTGCCGACCACCGCGTTCTTGGTGACGGATAGCTGACGCCCGATTTCAGCGGTCGACAAGCCCTGCTGCCACAGATCACGCAGGCGCGCGATCGTCTCCTCGGTCCATTCCATCGCCATCGTCCTGCACTCCCTACGCGGAATGGAGCGAAACTAGGCGTATACGGTGTCCGGCTCAACCGCCAAGGTACAGAATCTTGTGGACAGTTCTGCGCATAACCTGTTTGCAACCCCGGTAAAACCGTACCGGAACAGTCAACGGTTCAGGCGTGGATCAGTTTTACCTTGCCGCCCTCAACCCCCATGATCAGCCTGCCGGCCTTGAGTTCCCGCGCCAGCTTGCCAAACACCGTATTGCGCCAGCCATGGAAGGCGGGAATATCCGCCGCGTCATCAAGGGCGAAACGGTCAAGATCATCGGATGAGGCGACAAGCTTGGGGGCGACGCGATGCGTCTCGCAACAGGTCGCGAGCAGGACCTTGAGCAAGGCGATCAGCGCGGGGGACGGGCGCTGCGCTTCCTTGCCGCGCCCCTTGGGCATGCGGGGCAGGTCCGCTTCCGGCTCGTCCATGGCCCGGCCCACGGTTTCCAGCAGGGACTGGC
>NZ_BAIO01000845.1 GCF_000613305.1 Komagataeibacter kakiaceti JCM 25156 | reverse complement strand
CCCGGCGTGCCCGGCGCGCAGGCCGCCAAAAAGGAATCCGACCGCCGGACGCTGGTGGTGGGCCGTGGCATAAGCGTGCAGGGCACCATTCAGGACGCCGAGCGGCTGGTGGTGGAAGGAACGGTTGAATCCTCCCTCATCAACGCCTCCGAACTGCAGATCGCGCAGGGCGGCGTGTTCAAGGGCGAGGTCGAGGTCGAGGACGCGGAACTGGCGGGCACCATTGACGGCACGCTGACGGTGCGCGGCAGCCTGACCATCCGCGCTACCGGGCGGCTGCTGGGCAAGGCCAAGTGCCGTCGGCTCAAGGTGGAAGATGGCGGCCAGATAACCGGCCAGCTTGAAATGATCACCACCCCGGACGCATCGGCCCCGGCCACGCAGTCCGCCGCCGCCGAATAACAGGCCACCTGATCCGCCCACGCCGGGCGGATACAAAAAACGCCAGTGGCAGCAATGCCCTGGCGTTTTTTTTATGGCGCCCCGTCCGGATGGCGGGAAGGAACCGGTCAGGCCACGTTGTCGCGCCGGTCACGCAGCTTGACATAGGCAAGCTGGGCATGTTCGGCGCAGTACGGCTTGCCCGGCAGCGGTGTCGCCCCACAGAAATGGAAGCCCGGCGTGCCCGGATCACCCAGCGGCCAGCAGCAGGACTGGCTGCTGCGGCGGC
>NZ_BAIO01000846.1 GCF_000613305.1 Komagataeibacter kakiaceti JCM 25156 | reverse complement strand
CTTGGAAATGACCAGCGCCGCGTTGGTGGCCAGATCCCCATGCGCGGGGTCACGGGTGGGGGTGACTTCAACCCGCTCCAGCATCGCGCCCGGCAGATCGGGCATGATCTGGCGCAGCGCGGCGCGCACATGCGAGAGGTAACGGGCGAACAGACTGTCTGACATGCGGCTTCGGCTTCCCAACAAACGGTAATGGACCCTGCGGTCCGGCATAAAGGGCCCGCGCGACTGCCCATGGGCATGGCGGGCGGAGATCGTGCTGCGCGTGTTTCACCCCGGCGAGGACAGGTCCGTCAACCGTCGATATTCCTCCATCGCGCAGCGATCGGTCATACCGGCTATATAATCGGCCACCACGCGGCACGCACGCGCCCTGTCCCCGCCCTCACACGCCGCCACCGCCAGTTCACGCCAGCCATCGGGCAGCAGGCCGGGACTTTCCGACAGGATGGTGAAAATCGATTCGACCGTCAGCCGCGCCTTGCGCGTCATGCGGTTGACGCGCCAGTGCCGGTAAAGGCGCGCGTACAGGAACTTGCGGATTTCCAGATTGGCCGCCGCCGTCTGTGGGCTGTAGGCCACCACGGGACCGGCGGCATGGCGGATGTCATCCGCGCTGCGCGGGGCGAGGCGTTGCAGGTTGCGCTGCGTCTGGCCGATCAGGTCTATG
>NZ_BAIO01000847.1 GCF_000613305.1 Komagataeibacter kakiaceti JCM 25156 | reverse complement strand
TCCAGATCATCCGTTCATGACAGGCCAGCGCGCGCGCCGCCGCATCCGTATTGGTGGCCTTGCTGTCATTGATGAAGCGGATGCCGTCGATGCTGCCCACCAGCTTCTGCCGGTGGTCGAGGGCCGCGAAGGACACAAGCGCCGTCTCCACCGCCGCGCGTGGCAGGCCCAGATGGAGCGCCATGGCCGTGGCGGCGGCCGCGTTCTCGCGGTT
The DNA here is from genome assembly GCF_000613305.1 of Komagataeibacter kakiaceti JCM 25156. Next base: position 450 of record NZ_BAIO01000847.1, on the reverse strand, counting down.
ATGGGTGCCGGGCAGGTCATGGACCGCGTCCAGATTGGCAATGACGCCGTGATGGTCACACAGCGCGTGGGGCGTGCAGTACAGATCGCAGTGCGTCGCCTGTTCCCCGCTAATGCAGGCAACATCCGCGCCCGTTGCCGCAAGCCGCCCGCGCGGGCGGCAAGGTCGGGCAGGGTGGCGCCCAGTACCGCCAGGTCGCCCGCGTGCTGGTGGTCGAATACATGCAGCTTGGCCGCGGCATAGCCCGCCATGTCGCCATGACGGTCCAGATGGTCGGCGCTCAGGTTCAGCAGGCAGGCGGTATCGAAATGCAACTGGTCCAGCCGTTCCAGCATGTAGGACGACATTTCCAGCACGTACACGCCATCATCGGGCAGGAGCGGCAGCGACAGCGCGGCGGGGCCGAGATTGCCCCCCGCCGCCACCGGCACGCCACGGGACGCCAGCATA
>NZ_BAIO01000848.1 GCF_000613305.1 Komagataeibacter kakiaceti JCM 25156 | reverse complement strand
CTGCTGGGCCAGTGGGATCCGGCGGCTGGCAACTGGGCCGTGGCGGCGGGGGATTATACGCTGTCGCTCGGGTTCTCATCCGTCATGCTGGTGCGCCATGCGGATATTCACCTGCCCGCGCTGCATGTGCCCGGCGCACTGGAGGCAGTACCCCCGCCCGTCGCCTCTGCTGAATGAGATGGATGAAAATAATGGAAGTGCTTGGTGAAGCTTTTTTCAAACAGTCTCTTACTGTCCCGGCCGGATGACGGTGCAGGGCAGGCCCTGGTTCCTGAGCGTGGTGCACGCCGTCAGGGCCGCGACCTGTGACAGTCCGGCCAGACGCGCCCGGTAGATGGTGCCCCCGGCTGGCCGGGGCACCGGGATGACCATGCTGCGCGCACCCTGAAGAACGGAAAAGTCACCCTGCCGCGCCATGGTGGTGGCGAATCGGGCCTGTCCCTCGGCCGAGAACGCGCCCACCTGTACCATCCACGCCCCGTAATCCACTCCCGTTGCGGGAACGGGCGGCGGGCTGCGGGTTTCGGTAAGGCACGACGCGCTGCCGGGGTCATAGGCCAGATTGGCGTCCTGCACGCAGGCCGTGCGGTGCTGCACGGGGGCGGGGGGATTGAGCGTGGCGTACTGGATATAGGTGTGTTCACGCGGCGCGGCGTGGCCG
>NZ_BAIO01000849.1 GCF_000613305.1 Komagataeibacter kakiaceti JCM 25156 | reverse complement strand
TCGCCCGGTTGCGTGACCTTACTTGCGCACAGGCGGGCGGGCATCCCGGCGCAGGCGTTTCTCGCCCATCAGCAGCAGCAGTGGCGCCGCGATGAAGATGGAGGAGGACGTTCCCACCACGATCCCGAACAGCATGACCCACGCAAAGCCGGACAGGCTGGCCCCGCCGAAAAGCGCCAGCGGCAGCGCGGCCAGGAACACCGTGGTGGACGTGCCCAGCGTGCGGCTGAGGGTTTCGTTGATGGAGAGGTCGATCAGTTCCGCCAGCGGCATCGTGCGGTATTTGCGCAGGTTCTCGCGCACGCGGTCGTACACCACCACCTTGTCATTGGTGGAATAGCCCAGAATGGTCAGGATGGCGGCCACCATGACCAGATCGAATTCGAAATGCGTGATGACCAGGAAGCCGATGGCCTTGGTCAGATCCAGCACCAGCGTCACCACGGCGCTGACCGCGAACTCCCATTCAAAGCGGAACCAGATATAGGCCAGGATCATGAACAGGCTGATGCCCAGCGCGAGCATGCCGTTGCGGAACAGTTCCTTCGAGACCGAGGCCCCCACCGCATCCGCCCGCAGCACCTGCGCGCCGGGCAGGGTGGCGATGGCGTGACGCACGGAGTCGACCAGCGCCTGCGTGCGGGCCTCATGGTCGGGTT
>NZ_BAIO01000850.1 GCF_000613305.1 Komagataeibacter kakiaceti JCM 25156 | reverse complement strand
CTCGATCGTGCCCAGCCGCAATGCTGGCACGCAATTACCGCATGCTGCGCCAGGCCGAACACCGGCTCCAGATGCGCCTGGACCACCAGACCCATACCCTGCCCGACAGCGGGGACGGATTCGCGCGTTTCGCCACCTTCATGCTCGCCGCCGATCCGGGTGAGCTGGCCTGCGGCATGCTGTCGGTCATGCAGTGTTCGCGCCGCGTTTTCGAACAGCAGTTCGCCGAAAGCGGCCCGCAGGACATCACCATAGCCCCCGAGGACGCCGATGCCGCCGACCGGCTGCGTGACCATGGCTTCCCCCCCGCCGACATTACCGACGCGCTGCAAATCCTGAACCGGTGGGAAGGCAACCGCCTGCGCGCGCTGCGCTCCGACCGGGCGCGCAAGCTGCTGCGCAGGCTTCTGCCCACCATCATGACCGAAATCGGCGCGCGCCGGCAGCCGCTGGCCGTGCTGCGCCGCTTCGACGCCCTGCTGGAACGGCAATGGGCGGGGGTTCAGTTCCTGTCGCTGCTGGAACGCAACCCGGCGCTGATCCACCGTATCGTGACCGTGCTGGACTGCGCGCCCTTCCTGGCCGACCATCTGGCCCAGACCCCTTCGGCGCTGGACGGGCTGCTGGACATGGATGGCGGCCCCGGCACGCTGGG
>NZ_BAIO01000851.1 GCF_000613305.1 Komagataeibacter kakiaceti JCM 25156 | reverse complement strand
GCCTTGCCGTGCGCGTCATCCGTGCGCAGCGGGATCTGCCAGCCCAGCCAGGACCGGGCGTTGATGCCCAGATTCTGCAGCGCGATGGCCAGCAGGCCGCTGGTCACCTGCTCGCCCGTGGCGACAACGGTGTCGTATTCGCGTTCATCATGCCGGGGGGAAAGATCGCGGCAGTAGCCCACAAGGCGGTTCGTCACGCCGGACATGGCGGAGACGACCACGGCCACCTCGCACCCGGCCTCGACCTGTTTCCGGACTTTTTCCGCCACGGCCCGAATCCGGTCAAGATCAGCGACGGAAGTGCCGCCGAATTTCATCACGATCCGCGGTACGGTAGGGGACATCGGGATAACGGCTCCATCATGCTCGGGCTTCAGCTTGCCCCATGACCGGCCGACTGGCCGATCCGGGGCATTGCGGTTATGCGCAAGCCGCGTCACATACATCCCCCCAGCTTCCGCGTCCAGCGGGAGAAAGCCAAATGAAAGGCGGTGCACTCATGCAGCATCACGATTCGCCCGTTCTGTCGGCAGATTCGGTCGCCCCGGACGAGATCGCCCATTTCAGCGATCTGGCCGCCCGGTGGTGGGATCCGGCCGGGCCGATGCGCCCCCTGCATGCCATGAACGACCTGCGCACGGGCTGGAGCCTGCG
>NZ_BAIO01000852.1 GCF_000613305.1 Komagataeibacter kakiaceti JCM 25156 | reverse complement strand
CGCGCCCAGAACCGGGCGGCCATGGCGTACAAGACCGATATTGACGGTAAAGTCATCGCGCCCGGCGGCGAATTCACGCGTGCCATCCAGCGGGTCCACCAGCCAGAACTCGCTGCCCGTATCGATGCGGATCCCGGCGGCCATCTCCTCCTCCGCCACCACAGGTATGGCCGGGGCGTGGGCGCGCAGGCCCTTGAGGATATGGGCCTCCGCCGCGTGGTCGGCTTCCGTCACGGGGGAACTGTCGGTCTTGATCCGGGTCGCGAAGCCGCGCGCGCGGATGGCGCGGATCAGCCGGCGGCCTCATCGGCCAGGCGCAGGGCCAGATCCAGAAGGAATCCGTCCTCATATACGGGTATGGATGGTGTATTCATGCTGTTCGCATTAGCTTACTCATGCCGCGCCGTCATGCCCTTATCGGTCATGATGCTTCGGATACGGATATTCCGGTCATGGCCATGCCTGGCTGGCAAGGGAATTTATCCCGTCTGTCCCAAACCTTCGTAGCGGAGCCCCGTGATCCATATGCTCGACATCGCCTTTTCCGACGCCACCGTGCCCCAGGCCAGCGCGATCGCCATTCTCGCCACATCCGGCGCCGCCCCCACCGGCATCTTCGCAACCGTGAACACCACGCTGGACGGGGCGCTGGC
>NZ_BAIO01000853.1 GCF_000613305.1 Komagataeibacter kakiaceti JCM 25156 | reverse complement strand
ACGTGATGCGCAGGGGCGGGACGACGACGTGTCATCTGGCCCCGCTGCATGAAATCGCGGCGGGTGGCCCCACCCAGGCCGAAAGCTGGCTTGCCGCCTATCATGGCCGCTGGAAGGGCGATGTGACCCATATCTTCACCGAAGCGGCTGTGTGATCCTGCTGCTTCAAGTAGTGTGGGAGAGAAGGTAAGAAAAAGACCGGTCCTGTTCCGCGCCAATGGTTGATGTGATCGCGAAGCATAATCATTTTCGATATATTTACTTGGCTTTCACGGTCAGGAATCAGTTGCGCCCATAATAATATTATTGAGATGGCGCGGGAATTTATGCATAAACCGGAATATGCGTAAATTTTCGTCCCTGTCAGATCAGGAAATCCTCGCGCTCGCAATCTCCAGCGAGGAGGAGGATGGGCGCATCTATGCGGATTTCGCCTATGCCATCAGGGAAAATTACCCTGATACCTCCCGGATATTCACCGATATGACGGTAGAGGAAAACGCGCATCGCCGTAGTCTCATTGACCTGTATGTCCGGCGTTTCGGTCCCCATATCCCGCTGATCCGGCGGCAGGACATTGCCGATTTCATCGTGCGCAAGCCCGCGTGGCAGGTGCAGGCGCTCGGGATCGAGGCCGTGCGCCGCCACGCC
>NZ_BAIO01000854.1 GCF_000613305.1 Komagataeibacter kakiaceti JCM 25156 | reverse complement strand
CCCGTCGTCAGCGCCGAGAACAGCACCGCGCGCGCCGTGGGGCTGGACAGCGGCAGCTTGATGCCCGCGCGCCAGTTCATGACGAAATAGATATTGAACGACACCCCCACCCCCAGCAGCAGCGGCAGGGCGATGATGTTGGCGAAGTTGAGCTGCTCGGGCACGACGATGACCAGAATCACCGTCATCAGCGCCGAAAGCAGCAGCGGCGCCAGAACCAGCGCCGTATCCAGCACCCGGCGCAGGGCGACGGACAGGATGATGGCGATCATGACAATGGCCGCCGCCGCCGCCGTGACAAAGGCATGCACCATGGTGGCGGCGCTCTGCACGATGTCGATGGCGGAACCGGCCGCCATGGGCGCGATCGCGCGGATCTCGTTCACATAGGTATGCAGCGCCCGGTTGCCCTGCATCTCGTGGCTGGGATGGACCTCGACCAGGGCGCGCCCGTCCGGCAGCACGTAGTCATGGGCAAGCTGCGCCGGCACGTCGGCCAACGTGACCGGCTTTACGCGCAGCATGTCGCGCAGCATGTCAAGCTGCATGGGCAGGAAGCGCACCAGCGCCTCGTTGGTGGCCAGCACGCGCTGGTCATCCGCCTTTGACAGATGCGCCAGCGCCGACTGGATGCGGCGCAGCGGGTCATCG
>NZ_BAIO01000855.1 GCF_000613305.1 Komagataeibacter kakiaceti JCM 25156 | reverse complement strand
ATCCGTCACCTCGCCCGCGGCGGCGGGAGCGAAAAGCTGGGCCTCGTCCACCACCACCAGCACGGGATACCAGTAATCCCGCTGTACTTCGAACATACCGCCCAGAAAGGCCGCGGCGCGGCGCATCTGCACCTCCACGTCCACGCCCTCAAGGTTCAGCACGACCGAGGCGCGATGCACGCGCATGCGTTCACCCGCCGCCTGCAGGGCTGCTTCGGTATGTTCGGCGGCGTCGATGACCAGATGGCCGTAGCGGTCGGCCAGGCTGACGAAATCGCCCTCCGGGTCGATGATCGCCTGCTGCACCGTCCGGGCCGACTGCTCCAGCAGGCGGCGCAGCAGGTGGGACTTGCCCGAGCCGGAATTGCCCTGCACCAGCAGGCGGGTGGACAGCAGTTCAGCCAGATCCATGGTTACCGGGGCATCCCCGGCAATGGCCCCGCGCCGTTCCCCGATCGTGATCGCAACACTCATGGCGCTGAGGGATACAGTCCATGCCGCGAGTCCCGCAACCACTCCCACGCGCCTTCGCCCGCCATGCGGCCCGTCGCCATACAGCCCTGCAGCAGGAAGCCGCCTGTCGGGGCCTCCCAATCCAGCATTTCACCCGCCGCGAACACGCCGGGCAGCGCGCGCAGGCATGAGGTTCCGG
>NZ_BAIO01000856.1 GCF_000613305.1 Komagataeibacter kakiaceti JCM 25156 | reverse complement strand
CTGGACCATGGCGGCCATTACGGGCGCCACCGGGCTGGAGCCGACGCTGGCGGCGGTGCGTAACGGGAAATCCGTGGCGCTGGCCAACAAGGAGGCGCTGGTCTGCGCGGGCGATGTCATGCTCAAGGCGGTGGCCGATGCGGGCGCGACCCTGCTGCCGGTCGATTCCGAGCATAACGCGGTGTTCCAGTCGATGGCGGACAAGCAGGCCAGCGAGGTCGAACAGATCATCCTGACCGCGTCCGGCGGCCCGTTCCGCCGCGCCACGCTGGAGGAAATGGAAAAGGCCCCCCTGGAAGCCGCGCTCAAGCACCCCACATGGACGATGGGGGCCAAGATCACCATCGATTCCGCCACCATGTTCAACAAGGGGCTGGAACTGATCGAGGCCGCGCGCCTGTTCAACGTGACCGAGGACAAGCTGGGCGTGGTCGTGCATCCGCAGTCCGTGGTGCATGGCATGGTGCAGTATACCGATGGCTCCATCGTGGCGCAGCTTGGGTCGGCCGACATGCGGATCCCCATCGCCCACACGCTGGCCTGGCCCGCGCGCATGCCCACCAATTCGCCGCGCCTGGATCTGGCGGCGCTGGCGCGTCTCGATTTCGAGGCCCCGGATGAGGTCCGCTTCCCCGCGCTGCGCCTTGCGCG
>NZ_BAIO01000857.1 GCF_000613305.1 Komagataeibacter kakiaceti JCM 25156 | reverse complement strand
CATCGTCCAGTAAGGGCATCGGTATGGCCGCCCGAACGCGGATCGCGCACGGAGCCCACCCTGCGCTGGCCGCCGCGTGCGGAATAAGAAGCTGTTTGCAAGCAACTTATTGATATAAAAAAGTAAAAGTTGCTTGGTGCCGCCTTTTTTTTCAAAAAGGCGGCATTCCCTGAAGCTTTATGATTACACAGCCTCTATGCGTGTGGGACGGCCTGCCGTCAGGTCGTGGCGGGTTCCGTGCGGGCCAGCAGAACCAGATCGTCACGATGGATCAGTTCATCTTCGCCCTGCCAGCCCAGAAGGGATTCAATCTCGTCCGACTGGTGGCCTGCGATCCTGCGTGCCTCGTCCGCCGCATAGGCCGCCAGCCCGCAGGCAATCTTCTGCCCGTTGCGGTCCAGCACGGCAATGAGATCGCCCCGGTCGAAATCCCCGGCTACGGCGGTAACACCCGCGGGCAGCAGGGATGACCCCATGACCAGCGCCCTGACCGCGCCATCGTCAATCACGGCATGGCCAGCCGGGGTCAGGCTGCCCGCGATCCAGTTCTTGCGCGCCGAGCGGGCATCCGCCGTGGGCAGGAACCATGTGCAGCGGCCGCCATCACGCAGGCGGGCGAGGGGGTGCAGCCCCTTGCCCAGCGCGATGGCCA
>NZ_BAIO01000858.1 GCF_000613305.1 Komagataeibacter kakiaceti JCM 25156 | reverse complement strand
CACGGTCGCCATGAGCACCACGGCCGGGATCGTGGCCCCGATCATGGCGCATGGGCATGGTGTCTCGCCCGAACTGCTGGTGCTGGCCACGGGGGCGGGCGCGGTCATGTTCGGGCCGATGAACGATTCCGGCTTCTGGCAGGTGCGTGACACGCTGGGCCTGAGCGTGACGCAGACGGTGTGGACATGGTCCGTCATCGAAACGCTGATCGGCATGGCCGGGCTGGGGATGTGCCTGCTGCTGGGCTGGTGCGGGCTGTAGATGGACCACGCCCCGTCCGGCCCATGGCGCATGAAGCCCCGGCCCGTGAGATACCTGATAAGAAAGGGGAAAGGTGGTGCCGACACTCGGAATTGAACCGAGGGCCTACTGATTACGAATCAGTTGCTCTACCCCTGAGCTATGTCGGCAGACCTGTGGCGTCTGATAAACGATGGTCTGACATGATGCAATATATCAAATGCGGCATTCCCCATTTTAATTTGGTCTATATGCTAGGCGGGATATGAGCATGTCCTCTCCCCCGCGCGCCTGCGCTGCGATGATGTCGGCCTGGGCCCTGTGCGTCATGTGCGCGTCATTGGCGGGCTGTCGGAATGCCCCGCTGCGGGCTGTACCCAGCGCATGCCGGAGCTGGAGCCGGGCCAG
>NZ_BAIO01000859.1 GCF_000613305.1 Komagataeibacter kakiaceti JCM 25156 | reverse complement strand
CGCTGCCGCCGGAAGTCAGGGCCGACCCGCAGGCGCGCGGGCGGGCGGAACGGATTCCCGGTGGCACGCGGCTGCACTTCACCATGCAGTCGGCGGCCATGAACCAGCGCATGATTTCGGCACTGCAAACATTTGCCACAATCATGCTCAAGCTGCCCGAACAGCACGTCAATATCGCCGCCTATGGCGAGGGACGGCAGGACGATCCCTCCACACCCCGCCGTGTCGCCCTGTCGCGCGGGCTTGCGGCGCGTTCGGTGCTGATCCATGCGGGTGTCGCGCCCACGCGCATCTATGTCCGCGCCATCGGCCTGCCCGATGAAAACGCGCAGGGCGCGGGCGCGGATTGTATTGACGTTACCCGTTCGGGTGTGGTGGCCTCGGTTTCCAGTTCATCTGCGCATTAAGGAAACCACTGCGTGACACGTCCGACGACCTATCTTGTACGGGTTCTGCTGTTTCTTCTGGCGGTCGGGGGTGTCACAGCCCTGCTTTCCTCCACGCTTTATCAGGCATTTTGCAACAATCCCTATCTTGACGCTGATTGTCGGGATCCTGCTGCTCGGGATCGGGTGGAACATCACCATGATCCTGCGCCTGATCCCCGAGGTCCGGTGGGTCAGCATCCTGCGCCACCCGCGCGACGGGC
>NZ_BAIO01000860.1 GCF_000613305.1 Komagataeibacter kakiaceti JCM 25156 | reverse complement strand
GTCTCGCCCGAGGTCGCCCATCGCGCCGGGGTCAGCCAGTCACGGCTGGAGCGCGATCCCGGCGGGGTGACGGCAAGTGTGGACGGGCATCAGGACATCTATCACTGGCACCGTTTCGACAGTCTTCAGGTCGGGCATGAGCTGGAGCGCAACGTCACGCTGACTGTCGCGCCCCTGCGCGAACACCTGGAAATGCTGCTGGGGTCGGACTGGTTCGCCAGCCACCGCGTCTGGATATCCTACGCCACCAACCAGGCCTTCGTCCGCCCCGCGCGGCAGTCCGGCAGGTAGGGCCTGCCCGGGAAGCTGTTCCAGCCAGTCTGCTGATAAAAACAGGAAAAGTTTTCGGGTGCCGCCTTTTTTCAAAAAAGGCGGCGTTCCTGAAGCTTCCTTATGGCAGGCGACCTGTCGGGCCGCCCATGGGTCAGCCCTTCAGCTTCGTATTGCACTGGCTGTAATAGCCGCCGCCACGCTGGATCCAGCGCAGGCCACCATTGGCGTTGGTGGCCTTGTTGGCGTTGTACTGGTCAAGACAGGTGTGCATGCGGGCCTTGCCTGCCGATTCCTTGGCGTATCTGTCGGCAATGGCGCCTGGCATTACGGCCGTGGTGGATGTGGCGTCGGTCACGGCGGGGGTGTCATGCCGGGG
>NZ_BAIO01000861.1 GCF_000613305.1 Komagataeibacter kakiaceti JCM 25156 | reverse complement strand
CTCAACACCATGGATGTCCACCTCAACATCGCCGGTGGCCTGCGGGTGGGAGAGCCCGCGGCCGATATGGCGGTGGCCGCCGCCCTTGTCTCCGCCGCCACCGGGCAGCCCACCAGCGCGGGTTCGGTCTATTTTGGCGAGGTCGGCCTGTCGGGAGAAATCCGTCAGGTCTCGCAACCCGATACCCGGCTGAAGGAAGCCCACAAGCTGGGATTCGAGTACGCGTTCCTGCCGCGCCGCATTGCGCGCGGCAACCGCAGGCCATCGGCCCCGGATGGACTTGGCATTCAGGAAATCGGCCATCTGGCGATCTGGTCGGCCTGTTCACGCAGGCGGGGGAGGAGGCCAGCGCGTGAGTGCGCCCCAACGCTTCATGCTGCGCGAACCCGCCATGCTGGAGCGCGAAATAAAGAAAAGCATTTTCCTGGCCCAGGCCGCCCCCGTTTCCACCCCGGCGGAGGCGATGGAATTCATCGCCGCCGTCAGCGACGCGGACGCCACCCATAACTGCTGGGCCTACCTGATCGGCCAGACCTACCGCAGCGACGACGCGGGGGAGCCGGGCGGCACGGCGGGCCGCCCCATCCTGCAGGTGATCGAGGGACAGGGATTTGACCGCACCGTAGTGGTCGTCACCCGCTG
>NZ_BAIO01000862.1 GCF_000613305.1 Komagataeibacter kakiaceti JCM 25156 | reverse complement strand
GACCGGCACCCACGCAACATGTGCCATGGCACAGGGAGATGACGCATGACCGTACACTTCATCGGCGCGGGGCCTGGCGCCGCCGACCTGCTGACCTTCGCGGGCGCGACCTGCTGGCGCGGTGCCCGGTCTGCCTGTACGCGGGGTCGATCGTCCCGGCCGAGATGCTGGAACACTGCCCCCCCGATGCCCGGCTGGTGGATACCGCGCCGCTTACGCTGGACCTGATCGAGCAGGAATACATCCGGGCCCACGCGGCGGGGCAGGACATCGCGCGCCTGCATTCGGGCGACCTGTCGGTCTATAGTGCAGTGGCCGAACAGATCCGCAGGCTGGACCGCCACGGCATCCCGTGGACGATGACGCCCGGCGTGCCCGCCTTCGCCGCCGCCGCCTCCGTGCTGGGGCGGGAACTGACGGTGCCGGAAGTGGCGCAGAGCGTGGTGCTGACGCGGGTGAGCGGCCGGGCCTCCGCCATGCCGGAGCGTGAGAAGCTGGCCGCCTTTGGCGCGACCGGGGCCACGCTGGCCATCCATCTGGCCATTCATGTGCTGGACCAGATCGTGGAACAGCTCACCCCGCTTTACGGCGCGGACTGCCCCGTGGCCATCGTGGCGCGCGCCACATGGCCCGACCAGCTCG
>NZ_BAIO01000863.1 GCF_000613305.1 Komagataeibacter kakiaceti JCM 25156 | reverse complement strand
CCACAGCGAAACGGTGCTGCCCGTGGGGTGGATGGCGTTGCGCCCCGCGACACTTTCGGCCACGCCAACCAGCGGCGCGCCGCCCACGATCTGCTGGTTACGGTCAACCAGCACGCCGCGACCATCCGCCGTGCCGGGCAGGAAGGGGTCGAACAGCATGGTTTCGGAGACCGCCAGTGTGATTTCGGCAAAGCTTCGGGCGGGACTTCCGTGGCGGGGTGTTCGGTCAGGTCTTCCAGCCGCACGACGGAATCGATGGCCGCGACCGTCACCTGGTGTTCCGCCGTGGCGAGACGCAGCTTGAAGCTTTCACCCACGCGCAGCGGTTCCTGGCGCAGCCAGAACAGGCGCGTGCGGATCCGCGCGGCCCGCAGCGGCGCGTCGGATGCCGGGAACAGGAAATCCCCACGATCGGGAATCACGTCCGGCTCCAGCGTCACGGCCACGGACTGCCCGGCAATGGCGGCGACCTGCGGGGCGGTGTGCCAGCTTTCGATCGTGGCGATGCGCGCGCGCGCGCATGCGTGCCCACCACCACTTCATCACCCACGCGGATGCGGCCACGCTCGATGCGGCCCACCACCACGCGCTTGGTGTCGAAGCGGTAGACATCCTCACCGGCAGGCGCAGC
>NZ_BAIO01000864.1 GCF_000613305.1 Komagataeibacter kakiaceti JCM 25156 | reverse complement strand
CCGCCGGCAACGCCCCCGGCCATGAAGCCACGTCGGCCAAACGCCGCCGCAAGCCGTGCGGCATCATCATCGGGGATCAATGGCTTTACGCTTGACGTCATTTTCTTCTCCTCGCCTTCATCCCGCTTCCTGTCAGGGACGGAATACGAATTTCAGTTGTCTGGTCTGGCCCAGCAGGTTCTGCGGAATGGGCAGCTTGGCGCAGGTGGGGCTGAGCACCGCGTCACGCGCGCGTTCCGCCAGCGCGCGGTAGGCGGGATCGGCATCCACCTGCGCCTGTGTCTGCGGTGCGAAATCCACCAGTCGCGCCGTGCCGGTGCCATCCACCGTCACGACCAGATGCGCCACGAACTGGGCATAATTACGCGCGGCGGTATCTTCCGAATAGCAGCGCCGCACGGAATTGCCGATTGCCTTCTGCTCGGTCGCGCTCAGCGCGCTGGTAATGTCTCCGTCCGGTGAGCCGCCGCCATCGGGCGCGCCGCCCTGCACCGGGTTGGGCCGCGCCTTTGGCGGATGGGTCTGCTTCTGGTCCGCGCGGAAGGCGTCCAGCGTCGCCAGCAGGGAATGGGTGTCGGGCACATGCTTCTTGACCTCGTTCGGCTGCGTGATGCGCGACGCCTCCT
>NZ_BAIO01000865.1 GCF_000613305.1 Komagataeibacter kakiaceti JCM 25156 | reverse complement strand
CATGCGCGCGCACCGTGGAAAAAACGCGGCGGTCATTGGCACGCTGGCGGAACTACCGGCCAGCGGGCGCAGGGGGGATGTCCGGCTGGTCAACCGTCTTGGCGGCCAGCGGGTCGTGACCATGCCCATGGGTGAACAGTTGCCGAGGATCTGCTGACATGGGGCGGCTCCTCCCTCTGACCGGCATGGTGCGGGGGGCTGGCCGCAGGCCGGTGGCCGGTCTGCTTGCGGCGCTGGTGGGGGCGAATATCATGGCGTGGGCATGGGCGCTGTGGATGCTGGGGGCCTCCCCCGTGCTGCTGGGCGCCGCCGGTCTGGCCTGGACGTTTGGCCTGCGCCACGGCATGGATGCCGACCATATCGCGGCGATTGACGCGGTCACGCGCAGGCTCATGCTGGCTGAACGCCCGCCCCTGTGGGTGGGCCTGTTCTTTTCACTGGGTCATTCCAGCGTGGTTATCCTCGCCACGGTCATGCTGGTGGCCCTGCCCATGCAGGGCTGGCTGGAACGCTGGCACCTGATCGGGGGGACGCTGGGCACGATCGTGTCCGCCACGTTCCTGTTCGCCATGGTGGCGGCGAACATGGGCACGGCCATAAGCCAGTGGCGCGCCCTGCGTGGG
>NZ_BAIO01000866.1 GCF_000613305.1 Komagataeibacter kakiaceti JCM 25156 | reverse complement strand
CTCCGGGGCGGGAGGGGCGGGAAGCTGCCCCCGACAGTTCGGCCATGATGCGCGGAAGAACGCGGTAGAGCGGCGAGGACACGATAAAGCGGTCACGATCCGGCCAGTCCGGGCTGGCGGGGTCGAAGCGCAGGAAACGACTCCACAGCACCGCGCAGAACCCGGCCATGACGCGCGCCTGAAGCGCGTGGCGGCTGTCGGGCTCATGAATCCCGATGGCGTGGCGGATAGCCGTCGCCAGCCGTTCGGGCATGCTTGGCGCGGGTGGTCCGGCATCGGCCCGGGTTATGGAAACCTGATCTTCTGGCATTCAACGTCGTCCATGTGCGCGGCGGGAACGGTGGGCACCGCAGCTTCCATGACTACCGTCGCATGCCCGTGGCGGCAATATTGCGGCGTCGTGGCCCCTATCCCGCGCGGGGGGGATCCTGTATCGGTTGGGGGCCATGTCCCCTCTGTCACGCCCTTTTGTCCGTCGTGCCGCCCTTGTCGCCGCCATGTGCCTGCCGGTCGTGACGGGGTGTGAACTGGTCAGCCAGAAAACCTTCGACCGCCATGCGGGCGACCCGCCAAGCTGCCTGAAACCCCGCCGCCGCCCGTGCCCGGCAGCGACCGGCCGGCC
>NZ_BAIO01000867.1 GCF_000613305.1 Komagataeibacter kakiaceti JCM 25156 | reverse complement strand
CCGCAATCCCGCACCCGACGAATCCGGACGCAAGGCGTGGGAACTGATTGACGCCGCCGGGTGCCGTGGCCTGAAAATCGGGGGGGCGCAGATGAGCGAGAAGCACTGCAATTTCATGCTCAATACGGGCGACGCCACGGCGGGCGATCTGGAACGGCTGGGGGAGACGGTGCGCCAGCGCGTGCATGACCATACCGCCGTCACACTGCGCTGGGAAATCCGGCGCATCGGTCGCCCGGCGGCTACTGGCAGGGAAGAAGACGTATGACACGCCGCAAGATTTCCGTCCTGATGGGCGGCCTCTCCGCCGAGCGCACGGTCAGCCTGAACAGCGGGCGCAACGTGGCCGAGGCCCTGCGCGACCGGGGGCATGACGTACGCTGCATCGACGCGGGTGCCGACCTGCTGTCCATCGTGCGCGACCTGCGCGACCACGCGCCCGATGTCGTGTTCAACGCCCTGCACGGGCGGTTTGGGGAGGACGGATCCATTCAGGGCGTGCTGGACTGGATGGGCATCGCCTATACCCATTCCGGTGTCCGGGCCTCGGCCACGGCCATGGACAAGGACGCGGCGCGCCGGGTCTTCGCCGCCGCCGGGCTGCCGGTAGCCGACCGGGCTGGT
>NZ_BAIO01000868.1 GCF_000613305.1 Komagataeibacter kakiaceti JCM 25156 | reverse complement strand
GCAGGCCCTGCTGGACCGCCGCGCCGGACGCCCCGGCAGCCCCTTCCCGCTGCGCCGCGATACGGTGCGCCTCATGACCACACCACAGCAACCGGCGGACAAAACGGATCTGCGCGGGCTGGGGTGGGACATCGCCACCCATTATTCCAGCGCGCGGGGCGAGGGCTTTCCCGTCGGTTCGTTCGGGCATACCGGCTTTACCGGGACTTCGCTCTGGATTGACCCGCAAAGCGACAGCTATGTGCTGATCCTGACCAACCGCGTCCATCCGGACGGGCACGGCAATGTCGTGGCCCTGCGCCATGATGTCGCAACCGCCGCCGCCATCGCCCTGCATGCGGGGTGATGACGCGCCCCTGAACGCCTGCTTTTTAAACATTCCGCAAATCCCAAGGAAGTTTCTGGTGAAGCTTTTTTCAAAAAGCTTCGGGAAACGCCGCCTTTTTGAAAAAAGGCGGCACCCAAAAACTTTTATTTTTTATCAGCAGGTTGTTTTCAAAAAGTCTCTTAATGCTGCAGATCCGTGGCCTGCACCAGCAGTGCAATGCCGGGCGTGATGTCCTGAAGCAGATCCCCCGCGGGCTGGGGCATGGTGCGCACGCGCAGCAGGGAACGCGAGGCAT
>NZ_BAIO01000869.1 GCF_000613305.1 Komagataeibacter kakiaceti JCM 25156 | reverse complement strand
CCAGCAGCATGTTCAGCCGCCCTGTATCCCACCCCACGACCGCACGGCGCGCACCGCCGTCGCCCGCCTTGGGTGAAAGCAGGGCCTGGACTTCCAGCAGGACGGGGCGTGTGCCCTCCATGCCCGCGAACACGGCGGAGCCCGCGATATGGCCGCGCCGTTCGGCCAGGAACAGGGCGGAGGGATTGGGCACTTCCTCCAGCCCCTGATCAGTCATGGCGAAAACGCCGATTTCATCCGTGGCGCCAAAGCGGTTCTTGGCCGCGCGCAGGATACGGAACTGGTGGCCGCGATCCCCCTCGAAATACAGCACCGCATCGACCATGTGTTCCAGCACGCGCGGACCGGCCAGCGCCCCTTCCTTGGTGACATGGCCGACAAGGATCAGGCTGAAACCGCGCTGCTTGGCCAGGCGGATCAGTTCGAACGCGCAGGCGCGGACCTGGCTTACGGTGCCGGGCGCGCTTTCCACCGTTTCCATCCACATGGTCTGGATGGAGTCGATCACGACCAGCGCCAGATCGCTTTCCGCCTCCAGCGTCGCGACGATGTCGGCCACGTTGATGGCGGCGGCGAGTTCCAGCGTCGGCGCGTCCAGCCCCAGCCTGCGCGCGCGCGGCGGA
>NZ_BAIO01000870.1 GCF_000613305.1 Komagataeibacter kakiaceti JCM 25156 | reverse complement strand
CGGTGGCGCGCAGGGTGGCTATGGCCAGCCCGGCATTGTCGATCTGGTGCGCGCCGTCCAGTCCGGGCAGGGGCAGGTCCAGCGTGCCGTGGGCGTCGCGATAGGTCAGCCCCGCGCCATCGGGCGTGGGGGTGATGAACCATTCATGCCCGCGCCGCCACAGCGGGGCCGTGTTTTCCCGCGCCGTGCGCTCCAGCACCTCCATGACCTCGACAGGCTGGTGGCCTGTCGTGACGGGTACATGGGGTTTCATGATCCCGGCTTTCTCACCCGCGATGGCCGCGGGCGTGTTCCCCAGGAAAGCCTCATGATCCATCGAGATGGCGGTGATCGCGCAGGCGGCGGGGCGTTGCAGCACGTTGGTGGCGTCATGTCGCCCGCCCAGCCCGACCTCCACAATGGTGAGATCGGCCGGATGGCGCGCGCACAGGACGAATCCCGCCGCCGTCAGGACTTCGAACACCGTGATCGGCGCACCCGCGTTGACCCGCTCTATTTCTTCCAGAACGGCGCTCAGTTCGTCTTCCGTGACCAGTGCCCCCGCGATGCGGAAGCGCTCGGTCACATGGACGAGGTGGGGCGAGGTCAGGACATGCACGCGCCAGCCCGCCGCCTCGG
>NZ_BAIO01000871.1 GCF_000613305.1 Komagataeibacter kakiaceti JCM 25156 | reverse complement strand
GGACCGGGGCCATTGCGGCGGGCCGGGATCCCGGCCCGCTGGCGGGCGTGCCCTTCGGGGTGAAAGACCTGTTTGACGTGCGGGGCGAAGTCACCACGGCAGGTTCCATCGTGCTGCGTGACAACCCGCCCGCCACACAGGATGCCACGGTTGTCGGCCGCCTGCGCGCGGCGGGCGCCGTGCCGCTCGCGACACTGAACATGGATGAGTTCGCGTACGGATTCTCAACCGAAAACGCGCATAGCGGCACGACCCGCAACCCGCATGATCCCGACCGGCTGGCGGGCGGATCATCGGGCGGGTCGGCGGCGTCCGTCGCGGCGGGGCTGCTGCCCTTCACGCTGGGGTCGGACACCAATGGCTCCATCCGCGTGCCGTCCTCGCTATGCGGTGTGTGGGGGCTGAAGCCCACCTATGGCAGATGCCGCTGCAGGGTGTCTATCCGTTCGTGGCGAGCCTTGACGTGGTCGGGCCCATGGCCAGCACCGTCGAGGATCTGGAAGCGGTCTATGGCGTCATGGCGGGCGCGCCGCTGGCGGCGCTGCCCGCGGTGGGGGATGTGCGCGTGGCCCGTCTTGGCGGGTGGTTCGCCAGCAACATCTCCGCGGAACTGGCG
>NZ_BAIO01000872.1 GCF_000613305.1 Komagataeibacter kakiaceti JCM 25156 | reverse complement strand
CATAAAAGGCATCCATATCCACATGATGATGCGGCGATGGGCCTTCGGCTCCGTCACGGCATGCCACGGTGCGGGCGGTACGCCCCATCGGGCGCGGGCTGTGCGGTCACGCCCCGCTGGGGCATGACCGACACGGCATTATGGCTGATCAGCCGTTGCACTTCTTCTTCTTGAGGAAATACACGATCAGGCCGGTGATCGCGCCAAGAACCAGAATCCCCTTCAGGCAGGGGGTCTTGGCGGGACATTTCGGAGCACATTCAGACATGGTTCATTCCTTGATAGACAGCACGTTCCGAACGGGAACGGCACGTCTCCATACTACCGCATGGGGAAAACATGACCATACCGCATTTTACATTGTCCGCTCTCCCCATGCCTGACATGCGGGGACAGGGCAGCGGCATTGCGCAGCTATATCTTTCGTTACGGGAAGGGGCACGCAATGATGGCGTGATAGAGACTGGAGTATGAATCCATGAAGAAAATCGCCTTCCTGCCCGCAGGTCTGCTCATGCTCGGCACGGCGATCGGCGCCGCCCACGCCTCCCCTTCCGCCGGGCGGGCGGTCAACCGTGACTTCGCCAAGCTGTCCGCCGATGGCAGCCGTGCGTTTG
>NZ_BAIO01000873.1 GCF_000613305.1 Komagataeibacter kakiaceti JCM 25156 | reverse complement strand
CAGCAGGCCGAGCGGGTGCTGGGCGCCCGGCGCGACGACCTGGCGCGTGATGCGCAGAAGGAACAGGCCGGATGGCGTGACGAGCAGCAGAAGCTGCAGGGTCAGGCGCGCACCATGTCGTCCGACCAGATCCAGGCAAGCGAGCGCAAGCTGCAGGAACGTGTGATCGCGGCGCAGAAGGACTTCCGCAACCGCAACCGCATCATTCAGGAAGCGGCGCAGGTCTCGCTGGGGCAGATCGAGCGTGAACTGGTCCAGATCATCCGGCAGGTCGCGGCCAGCATGGCATGAACCTCGTGCTGCATCGTGAACAGGTCGCCCTGAGCCAGGAAAGCCTCGACATCACGCAGCAGGTGGCCAGCCAGCTCAATGCGGTGCTGCCTACGGTGTTCATCCCCGCTGCGGATGTGGACCCCGAGGTATTGGCCAAATCGGGCACCATGCCCACAACGGCCGATGCCGGCACTCCCGCCCCGGCCGCGCCCGCCAAGCATTAAGGTCTGTTTGATGACAGTGACGCCGGATAACGTACCGGGCGATTCGCGGTTTTTCGTAACGCACGGCCCCTTCGGGCTGGACGCGCTGGCGCAGTGCAGCGGGGCTGAACTGCGCGCG
>NZ_BAIO01000874.1 GCF_000613305.1 Komagataeibacter kakiaceti JCM 25156 | reverse complement strand
GCCGGCCCATGCCGGTGGGCCGCCGGGCGCCCCGCGCTGGGGCAGCGCGTGGAAGGCGGGGATGATCGACACCTACCGTCATTCCCTGCGCATCGACGCCCATGGGGCCAACATGGCCTATCGCGATGTGTATCTCGATCTCGACCCGACATGGAAGGATGCTTACGGCCAGCCCCTGCTGCGCATGACATTCGACTGGAAAGATAATGACATCCGCATGAACCGCTATGTCGTGGACCGGATCGGGGATGTGGCGAAAGCCATGGATGCGCGTCAGGTCCATCTTGTCCGGCGTGAATTCGGCAGCCCGTTCGACACGCGGCAGTACCAGACAACCCATCTGGGTGGCGGCGCGGTAATGGGGGAAGACCCCGGCACCAGCGCGCTCAACCGCTACATGCAGTCCTGGGATGTACATAATGTGTTCGTGATCGGGGCGAACGCCTTTCCGCAGGGAACGGGCTACAACCCGACCGGCATGGTCGCGGCGCTGGCCTACTGGGCCGCGCATCATATCCGCGCCACCTATCTCGCCCATCCCGGCCCGCTGGCGGGATGAGGGGGATGCGGTGGAAAAAACGCGGCTGGCTCGCGGGTGCGCTGCTGGCGCT
>NZ_BAIO01000875.1 GCF_000613305.1 Komagataeibacter kakiaceti JCM 25156 | reverse complement strand
CCCCGGGCGGCGTGCGCCGGAAGCAGCCACGACGCGCCAGCCCCCGCGAAAGCGGTGGCGGCGGAGTGAAGGAGACGGCGACGATCGAGCATATCCGATGCTGTGCCACGCCCTCCATGTTCTTTCAATCACTGATCCGCGCATCCGGACGGACATGATACAATACGCGACATAATTTCCCGTTTGTGGCCGTGGGCGAAGCATGTCACAAGGACGCCACCAGCAGTTCCCGCATCGGCCCGGTGGCCGATGTTTCCCCTGCCCGCCTGCCGGGCCGACCGAAGGGCTTGTACTTATCGTGGTTACGGTTTTTCCTTCCCATCCCCAGCGGGTGCGCTGAAACAGTCCGTATGCCCGTATCCCTGACGTCCGTGCTGGCCGCTGCCGGCGCTTCCCCTTTCGTACAGGCCATCGCGATCATTATCGGCACCTTCATCCTGGAAGACGCCGCGACCATCATGACCGCCATGCAGGTGCGCACCGGCCATGTCGATATCATGGTCGCGCTGGTCGCGCTCTATATCGGCATCATCGTGGGGGATATGGGCTGTACGGCATGGGCCGGCTGGGCGCGCTATGGCCGCCCGCGCGGCGCTGGATCACCCTGCCCG
>NZ_BAIO01000876.1 GCF_000613305.1 Komagataeibacter kakiaceti JCM 25156 | reverse complement strand
CTGCGGCAAGAGCAGGCGCGGGCGCTGGAGGGCCTGACGGCGCGGCCCGCAAGCTGGCATGACGCGATCACGGACGTGCCGGATGGCCCGATGATCCTGCTGGCGAACGAGTTTTTCGACGCGCTGCCCATCCGCCAGTTCGTAAGGCGCGTGGACGGATGGGATGAACGCTTCGTGCATGATGGCGCGTTTATCCACCAGCCCGCGTCTTTTCCGCCCGCCCATCCCGCCGCCACGCGCGCGGTGCCGGAAGGTGGCGTGCTGGAAACCTGCCAGCCCGCGCTGGATTTTACCCGCGCGGTGGTCGAAAGGCTGCGCCGCTGGCCCGGCGCGGCCCTGCTGATTGATTACGGATATGACGCCCCGGCCCATGGGGACAGTCTTCAGGCGTTGCGCCATGGCCGTCCCGCCGACCCGCTGCGCGATCCGGGCGCGGCGGACCTGACCGCGCATGTGGATTTTCATGCCATCGCGCAGGTGGCGGATGGCGTGGATGTATGGGGCAGCGAACCGCAGGGTGCGTTTCTGGCCGCACTCGGGCTGCATGCGCGCAGCGAACAACTGGCCCGCGCGGCCCCGGAACAGGCCGATGACATCCGGGCCGCCACCG
>NZ_BAIO01000877.1 GCF_000613305.1 Komagataeibacter kakiaceti JCM 25156 | reverse complement strand
CTTCATGACCTGCCCGCCGCCGATCTGGCGCGCTGGGTTTCGGACCCGGAATTCGCGCCGCCAGGCGGTGAAAGCCGGACGGAACTGCTGCATCGCGTGGCGGAATGGCTGGCGGCACTTCCCCCCGGCCCGCTCCGCCTGAACGTGCTGGCTGACGCCACCGTCATCAGGCCATCGTGATCGCGGCCCTTGGCGGCACGGCGCACATGCTGTCGCATCTGGATATTGCACCCCACAGCCGCACGGTGCTGACACGCCACACGACATGGCGCGTGGCCATGACCGGCGCGCCGCCGGACGGTCTTTGACAGGGGGGCGCGCAATCGTCTAGATCCGCGCCTGATGGTTCCTTTACGGGAGAATAGGGAAGACGGTGCGCCCACGGGCAAGGCCGTCGCTGCCCCCGCAACTGTAGGTGGCTGTTTTCCGGCCCGCCCCGCCATGGGGCTGGTAGTGTCACTGGTCCCGGATCACCGGGGCCGGGAAGGCCGCCGGAAGTGAGGGGTTCCCCCTCCGCCACAAGTCAGGAGACCTGCCATCAGGTCCCGCGCCATAATATTCTGGCCGGGCCGGAGCCGAATCTGATCGCATGGCTGGCGGGGTGCCCGGCA
>NZ_BAIO01000878.1 GCF_000613305.1 Komagataeibacter kakiaceti JCM 25156 | reverse complement strand
CAGAACCACCGGCGGCCCGGCCAGCAGGCGGCGGATGACCAGCCTTTCGCCCCGGCGGAATTCCGGCTCACCATATTTTTCGAACAGGTCGGCGATGGTGCAGCCGGCGGCGCGCTCGATTTCCTCATCCGAATCGACAAACGGAATCCCCAGCCGCGTAGCAGGATACGGCCGATGGTCGTCTTGCCCGCGCCCATGAGCCCGACAAGCACGATGGTCCGGCCGCCGCCCGCCCGCCGGGGGGCGGCGGGGCCAACGGCGTTCAGGTCAAGCGGAATGGTGAGCGAGGGGGACTCCGGGCCGGGCCGGTGGGGAATCGGGCGTGACATGGCGGGCAACCTAACATACAGCAGGACGGAACCGGTAGAGTCCGCGGGCGGGATCACGCCCGCGCTGGCTGGGGGGCATGCCCCGCGCCACGACAGGACAGGGGGCCGGATTGCGCAGGATATGGGAAGCGGTTTGATGATCCGTATTGTTATTGCCGTGATTGGCGTGCTTGCCTGGGTGGGTGGGATTTTGTCTCTCTGGGGTCTTTCCGCCCGCGCTGGTGCAGCACGACGTGCATAAGGATATTCCGATGGCGGCCGCCGTCGCCCCGCCG
>NZ_BAIO01000879.1 GCF_000613305.1 Komagataeibacter kakiaceti JCM 25156 | reverse complement strand
GGCCGTCGCCGCGCCATGCGGCCCATGCCCCGCTCCGGCGTGGGGTTTGCTCTGCTATTAACGGCCGGGCTTGTGCTGGCTTCCAATTCCACTTAATGAAGTGCGCACGCTCCCATAACACCACGTTCATACTGCATTATACTGACATTCCACATCCCGTAACGGACAAAGCAGGCGGCGGCCACGCGCCAGCCCGTCAAGCCATGAAACCCGGACACCATGCATCTGCCTGAATCGTTCAACCTGCTCTATGCCCTCTCCGGCCTTGGTGTCGGTTTTCTGGTGGGCATGACCGGCGTGGGCGGCGGCTCGCTCATGACGCCGCTGCTCATCCTGCTGTTCCGGGTTCACCCGCAGGCCGCCGTTGGCACCGACCTGCTCTATGCCGCCATAACCAAGGTGGTGGGCACGCTGGTGCATGGCCGCAGCCAGTCGGTGGCGTGGCCGGTGGTGGGGCGTCTGGCCATGGGCAGCGTACCGGCTACGCTGGCCACGATCGGGGTGCTGCACTGGGCGGGCAGCCCTTCGGCGCAGGTGACGCATGTCATCTCGGTGGCGCTGGGGGTGGCGCTGCTCATCACCGCGCCAGCGTGCTGTTCCGCCACCG
>NZ_BAIO01000880.1 GCF_000613305.1 Komagataeibacter kakiaceti JCM 25156 | reverse complement strand
GGCTTCGGCGCGGCGGCGGGCGTTGGCCATGCGCAGGTAGGCGGCGCGTTCCTCCACCGTGGCCTCGACGTGGTTCAGCACGCACAGGCTGTTCACGCTGTCGCCTTCCGCCAGCCTGATGCCGCGCACGCCCGAACTGCCACGCCCGGCAAAGACGCGCAGCGTGTCGTCCGTGATCTGGAAGCGGATGCAGCGCGCGTTGCGCGTGCCAAGGAATACGTCCTGCCCCTCGCGGCAGGTGGCGACGCCGATCAGCCGGTCATTGTCATCAAGCTTCATCGCGATCAGGCCCGATGAGCGGATGTTGCGGAAATCGCTCAGCCGGTTGCGGCGCACGCTGCCCGACGCCGTGGCGAAGACAAGGTGCAGGTTCTCCCACAGTTCCTCATCCTGCGGCAGGGGCAGTACGGCGGTGATCGTGTCGCTGCCCAGGTCGGGCAGCAGGTTGACCAGCGCGCGGCCCTTGGCGGTGGGGCTGGCTTCGGGCAGGCGCCACACCTTCTCCCGATACGCTTTCCCGCCCGAGGAGAAGAACAGCACCCACTGGTGCGTATGCGCGTTGAAGGAGCGCACGATGATGTCGTCACCCCGGCGGCCACCGCCGTGCG
>NZ_BAIO01000881.1 GCF_000613305.1 Komagataeibacter kakiaceti JCM 25156 | reverse complement strand
CTGACCCCGGCGGACCGGCGCGCGAAGGCGGAATGGGTCATTCCCGCAGGCGAGGACGACCACGCGCCGGACAATGAAGTCGTCATTGCCGTTCCCCTGCCCCAGTCCGGGCCGGGCCTGCATCCCGCGCGGATCATCCAGCGTCTCGGCCCGCAGGGCGACGCCCGGACCATCAGCATGGTCGCCGTCGCCATGCTGGGCATTCCCCACGTCTTCCCCACCGAGGCGCTGGCCCAGGCCAGGGCCGCGCGTGGTGTGACGCCCGATGGCCGTACGGACCTGCGCGAAGTCCCGCTCGTGACCATTGATGGCGCGGATGCGCGTGACTTTGATGACGCCATCTACGCCGAACCGGACGGGGATGGCTTTCGCATCACCGTCGCGATCGCGGATGTGGCGTGGTACGTCCGCCCCGGCAGCGCGCTGGACCGGGAAGCGCGGCTGCGCGGCAATTCGGTCTATTTTCCCGACCGGGTCATTCCCATGCTACCCGAAGACCTTTCCAACGGCTGGTGCTCGCTGCGCCCGCATGAGGACAGGGGCTGTCTTTTTATCGATATGCGGGTCACGGCCGATGGCGGCATATCGGGCGCACGCTTTGGCCGTGGCG
>NZ_BAIO01000882.1 GCF_000613305.1 Komagataeibacter kakiaceti JCM 25156 | reverse complement strand
CTGTCCATTCCCCTGTCTGGCTGTATGGGGGTGGGCTGTGTAGCGTGGCGGGATGGTGTATCGTGGCGGGACGGGCCATCCGGTCATGCGGGTGGGTGTCAAGCGCGTCATCGGCGCCCCACTCCACATACAGGCGCAACAGGGTTATGGAATCAGTCATCGGATGGATATGTCCCCTACCGACACAGGTAATGCAGGCGCGCGCCGCCCCGCCGTCAGGCGCAGGATTTGGCAGCGGACGCCGCACGCGGTAGATTCTGGCGTCATGCTCTTACCTCGTCTGTCACGCATGGTCGTGGCCTCCCTTGTTGTACCGCTCCTGGCCGGGTTTCCCAACCGGGAAATGCGGGCCGCCGCGCCGGATGACGCCATCATGCAGGCCGGGCAGCAGGATCTGGCCACCAGCCTGCTTGTCGGCAGCGTCGCCGCCAGCGAGGGGGATAACGCCGAAGCCGCGCGCGCGTTCAGTACCGCCGCGCGTCTGGCCCCGGGTTTCCGCCTGTTCAGCGAACGGGCGTTTTTCTACAGCATCATGGCGGGCAGCCCGCAGGCGGCGGCCCTGGCGCCGGAGCAGCCCGGCGGGGTCATGCCGGAACTGGTCATGG
>NZ_BAIO01000883.1 GCF_000613305.1 Komagataeibacter kakiaceti JCM 25156 | reverse complement strand
CGCGACCTGTGCCGCCAGCTTCCATGCCGGGGGCATGGGGTGCATGTCGTCACGCCATGAAAACAGACCAAGCCACGCCGTGGCGAGCAGCAATGTGATGTCCGCCCTGTCCGCCACATGGTGGAAGATCATTTCAGTTACCGGCATACCTATAAGGAACACGGCCAGAATCGCCAGCCCGCCGCCCTTGGGCACGGGGGCGGCATGGGCGCTGCGCCCGGTAGGATAATCCATGACGTGCAGACCGATCACCCGGCGTGACAGGAGCGCCGCCGCGAGGCCGCCCGCCACGAGCACAAGCCCGAACAGGGTCATTGTGGCATGGGTGGAATGCACACTGGTCATGAAAGCCGGGTCTGGAGCATGATCTCTCCTTCTTGCCCTCCGTCCGCTCGGCTATAGGTGGCGCAGAATGGTTAGGCAATCCTCTCGCCGCCGTCCGGCCCTGGCCGAATGCGCGCGCATGATACGGACCCTGGCGGTAAATTGCGCCCTTGATACGCTCATGGGCACGATCGCCGCGTTCGTGGCGCAGGGCGTGAGCGGCTTCGTGGCGCGGGGGTGGCCCGTGGGGCTGGTGCCGGTCATCGGCATGGGGGCCATCGCGG
>NZ_BAIO01000884.1 GCF_000613305.1 Komagataeibacter kakiaceti JCM 25156 | reverse complement strand
CGGGCGGGACCGCCCGGGCGGAGGAGGAGGCCGCGCGCCTGTGCAACCATGAACGCGTAGCCCAGGTGCCGCTGCGCGATGATGGGGGGTACCTGTCCATCGTCATCAGCATCGCGGGGTATGAACTGAGCGCGCTGGTCGATACGGGCTCGGATGGCGGGCTGCTGACACCGGACATGGTGGGCTACCTGCGCCTGCGGCTGGACCCGGACCATGAAACCATCGTTCACGGCACGGGCGGGGTGGCGCAGGCCACGCCCAACGCCATCGTGCCGGACCTGCGGGTGGGCGGCGTGGATTTTGGCGCGCGCTCCGTGCCGGTGGGGGAACTGCCGGGCAAGCCGATGATCCGCCCCCCCGTGGCGGGGCTGCTGGGCGGGGATATTCTGTCGCGCTTCGATCTGGACATGGATGTGCCCGGCGGCACGCTGACATTGTGGAACATCCGGCAGGGCGCGCTGGCCTGCGCGCCGCCGCCGGTATGGGACGGGCCGTACGAGACCCTGCCCCTGACCCGGCAGGACAACCGCTTCCTGCTTCAGGTCGGGCTGGATGGCAGGCCGGTCACGGCGCTGCTGGACAGCGGGGCGCGTTCCCGCATCGTCT
>NZ_BAIO01000885.1 GCF_000613305.1 Komagataeibacter kakiaceti JCM 25156 | reverse complement strand
CCTTGGCCGTACAGGGCTGGGCATTACCATGATCCCCCTGGCCGATGGGGCGGGCGCGCCGGGAACCCTGCCCCCCGCCGCGGCGCAGGCCGCGCGCATACTGGTGCTGAGCAACAGCAATGACGATAACCGGCTGATTACGTCACTGGCCGATCTGGGCGGCCATGTGGCCGTGGTGCTGGGGTCGGATGATCCCGACCGGCAGATGCCCTGGCTCGACATGGTGGACAGCGTGGTGCAGGCATGGGCCTGGCGGGATGAATATGCCCAGCCCCTTGCCGCCCTGCTGGCGGGGCAGCAGGATTTTTCCGGCCACCTGCCCGTGACCCTGACCGGCGGTTTCTACCCCCCCGGTCTGGCGGATGCGGATTACCGGGCGTTCGCGGGCGCGCATGTCGTGCCGCTTTTCCCATTCGGGTATGGCCTGTCCACGCACGGGCACATCACGCTGAATGACCTGCACCTGACGCGGGAGGGGGGGCATCTGAGCGCCACCTTCTCCATCGCCAATCCTGGCAGCGTGGCGGTGCGCGCCGTGCCGCAGCTTTATGTCGATCCGCCCCCCGACCAGCCCGGCCTGTCGCGGCGGTTGGCGGCGTGGCGCA
>NZ_BAIO01000886.1 GCF_000613305.1 Komagataeibacter kakiaceti JCM 25156 | reverse complement strand
GCGGCCCGGCCACCCCGGCCAGCAGGCCCGAAAACACGGCGCCCGAACCTGCCGCGATGTCAAAGAACACATCGAACAGCCCGATCGCGGAGCCCGAATACCGCGCGGGCACCTGCCGCAGCACCGGCATGGCCAGCAGCGGGTAGGTCAGCGAATATCCCAGCCCCCCAGGAAACTGCCCATCGCCGCCCCGACCGGCCCCGGCGCCAGCCAGATCATGGCCAGCCCCACGGCTTCCGTCAGCATGATGATCGCGACCATGGGCCGCACGTCATGCCGGTCCACATGCCGGCTGCCCACAAGGCGGGCAAGCATGTGCCCCACGCCAAACGCCGCCAGCGCCCAGCCGCCCGCGTGCCAGCCCTCCGCCGCATAAAAAATGACCAGAAAGGATGAAATCGCGGCAAACCCGATGGCGGACAGCCCCAGCGTCAGCCCCCATACCCATATCGGCCCGATCAGATCCTTCCAGCGCACGCCCGCATGGCTGCCGTCATGCAGCGCGGGTGACGGGGGCAGCGACAGGGTCAGCAGCGCACCACCCAGCGGCAGGGCCATGGCGACAAGGCAGACGGTGAAAAACCCCGCATGCGCCTCGATA
>NZ_BAIO01000887.1 GCF_000613305.1 Komagataeibacter kakiaceti JCM 25156 | reverse complement strand
CGACCTGATCCGCGTCGGCCGATGAATCCCCGAACACCCGCACGGACAGACGCCCCACGGCTGACGCCACGCGGTCGCAGTACAGATCGAACGTCGCCTCGTCCGGCGCGACGACGGGGCCGCGCGCGTCCATTTCCATCCCGTCGATCACGGCGGCGAAATCCGCGCGCCGCAGGTCGAAACGGCGGATGGTGGCCATCAGCACACGGTCGATGCCGTCGCGCGCCTCACCGGCGTAAAGCCGGTCGATGCGCGCGCGCCATTCCTCCAGCCTGCGGCATTTGTCTTCCGCTTCACCCGCGTCATCGGCCACGTCATCGACCAGGCGGCAGAAGGCGTAGACCGCGAACATGCCATACCGCCGTTCGGGCGGCAGGATGCGCATGCCCTTGCCAAAGGAGGTGCCCGAACGCACCACCACCCGTTCGACCGCCGCCAGATCGGCGGGATCGCAGCCCAGTACCGGGGCTTCATCATGCCGCGCGCGCAAAAAACCCATTCCCGCGTGTTCCGTTCACTTTACGAATTACAGTCCGCCTGTTCTTAGCGGCAATCGCGGCCAAGGACAAAATCCGGCCCTAGGCCAGCGTGCGGAGCGCGCCG
>NZ_BAIO01000888.1 GCF_000613305.1 Komagataeibacter kakiaceti JCM 25156 | reverse complement strand
CGATGCCCGTCGCCACCACGGAGACGCGGATGCGCCCGTTCAGCGATGTGTCAATGGCGGAACCGAAGATGATGTTGGCATCCTCGGCCACTTCCTCACGGATGCGGTTGGCGGCCTGATCCACTTCGAACAGGGTCAGATCCTCGCCACCCGTGATGTTGATGAGCAGGCCCTGCGCCCCCGCCATCGAGGTATCTTCCAGCAGCGGGTTGGAAATCGCGTCCTCGGCGGCGGCGATGGCGCGGTTTTCGCCCTCGGCCTCGCCCGTGCCCATCATCGCCTTGCCCATCTCCGCCATGATGGTGCGGATATCGGCGAAGTCGAGATTGACCAGACCGGGCGCCATCATGAGGTCGGTAACACCGCGCACGCCCATGTACAGCACGTTATCCGCCATCTTGAAGGCGTCTTTCCAGCTCGTGCGCTCATTGGCCAGCCGGAACAGGTTCTGGTTCGGGATCACGATCAGCGTATCGACGAACTGCTGGAGTTCGGCAATGCCCGCATCCGCCGATTTGGCGCGCCGCCCGCCTTCGAACGTGAACGGCTTGGTCACGACGCCCACGGTCAGGATGCCGCGTTCACGCGCCATGCGGGCGAT
>NZ_BAIO01000889.1 GCF_000613305.1 Komagataeibacter kakiaceti JCM 25156 | reverse complement strand
TGCGCGCCGTAACCCGCGGCGATCACCGCCCCGCCCACCAGCCCCCGAAGGCATTGGCCGATGTTGACGGCGGAATGGTTGAGGGTGGCGGCAAGGACCTGCGCCTGCGGTGTGACATCCATGAGCCGTGTCTGCAACGCGGGCAGCAGCGCGATGATGCCGCCCATGAGGCTGATGACCAGCAGGATCGCAACCGTGCCGCCCGCGCAGAGCGCGAACAGGCAGGACATGAGCGTACTGCCCGCCAGCGTCACGACAATCGCCCGCGCGGGGCTGATATCGACCAGCCTGCTCCCGGCGATGTTGCCCGCCACCATGCCCACGCCCCACAGGGACTGGGCCAGCGGCACCACAAAACCGGGCACATGGGTCACCGCAAGCAGCACCTCGGTCATGTAGGTGCCGACACAGAACATGCCGCCAAACCCGATGGCCCCGGTCGCCAGCGTGAACCAGACCTGCGGGCGCCTGAGCACACCCAGTTCGCGCAGCGGCGAACTGGCGCGTTCCGCCGCCACCTCCGGCACATTGCGCGCGATCAGGCAAGGGCCAGCACGCCCATGCAGGTGATTACCCCATACATCGCGCGCCACCCCAG
>NZ_BAIO01000890.1 GCF_000613305.1 Komagataeibacter kakiaceti JCM 25156 | reverse complement strand
AGCCGGGTGACGCGGTGCTGCTGGAGGGGGATCTGGGCGCGGGCAAGACCACGCTGGCCCGCGCGCTGCTGCGCGCGCTGTGCCACGATGCGGACATGGAGGTGCCAAGCCCGTCCTACACGCTGGTTCAGGTCTATGACGCGCCGGTGGCGGAAGTCGCGCATTTTGACCTGTGGCGTCTTGACGGACCGAACGGCCTGCATGAACTGGGATGGATGATGCCTGCGAGGGGATCGTCCTTGTGGAATGGCCCGAACGCCTGGGTCCGCTCACGCCGCCGGGCGCGCTGCGCGTGTACCTGCTGGCCGATGCGGCGGGGGGGCGGATCGCGCGCCTTTCCGGATGGGGCGCGCGGCTTGCGCAACTGGAAAATCTGTTGAGTGGAGATGAATCATGGGCGTGAATATCCCCGCCACCGCCATGGTTTTCGCCGCGGGCGTGGGGCGGCGGATGCGACCGTTGAGTGAAGCGGTGCCCAAGCCGCTCCTGCATGTGGCGGGCCAGCCGATTCTGGACCACCTGCTTGACCGGCTGGAAGCCGCCGGGGTGAAGCAGGTGGTGGTCAACGCCCACTGGCGGCCCGACGCCATCCGCG
>NZ_BAIO01000891.1 GCF_000613305.1 Komagataeibacter kakiaceti JCM 25156 | reverse complement strand
GCGGTAAAAGCACGCCCACATTGCGCCCCGCCGGGGGGGCGGTGACATGCGGCGCCCTGCGCCCCGGGGTGGAAGCACAGGCGCTGAGCGTGGCCACGGCCAGCCCCGTCAGCAATAAGCGCTTGCATGCACGACGTGGAGAGGCAGAATCAACATCCTGTCCATGTATCCGGGTTCCGAATGTCTGACGCCTCATCTTCCTCGCCTTCAAAATCTCATCGCATGGTACATAGCGGAGAATGTACCGCCCGTCATGCCGGGAACGCGGATGAAACCGTTTCGGTTCAGATTCGTGAGGGGGAACTCGTTCTCGTCGCCACGCCCATAGGCAACCTGGGTGATATCAGCCGCCGCGCGGTTGAAACACTGGAGGCCGCCGATCTGATCCTGTGCGAGGATACGCGCACCAGCGCGCGCCTGCTGCGGGAATACGGCATCCACACCCGCACGCGCCCCCTGCACGACCATAACGAGGAACAGCAGATTCCCGCCCTGCTGGATGAACTTGCCGCGGGGCGGCGCATCGCCGTGATTTCGGACGCGGGCACGCCGCTCATGTCCGATCCCGGCTACCGGCTGGTACGCGCCA
>NZ_BAIO01000892.1 GCF_000613305.1 Komagataeibacter kakiaceti JCM 25156 | reverse complement strand
GACGCGGGCCGGTGGACCGGGCGCTGGCCGATGCCGCGCTGTCACGGCTGGAGGTCGATTCGATGGGGCTGGACGGCATGGACCGCCGCTATCTGCGCCGCATAGCGGAATATCACCATGGTGGCCCGGTGGGGGTGGAAACCCTTGCCGCCGCCCTGGCCGAGGCCCGTGACACGCTCGAGGACGTGATCGAACCCTACCTGATTCAGGAGGGACTGGTACTGCGCACCAGCCGTGGCCGCATGCTGGGTGAACGGGGCTGGCGGCATCTCGGCCTGCAACCGCCCGCCCGCATGCCCGGTCAGGGCGATCTGCTGGGGGATGGGCCGGATGGAGCATAAAATAGATTTCCGCATTTATTACGAGGATACGGATGCCGGGGGCGTGGTTTATCACGCCCGCTATCTCGCCCTGGCCGAACGCGCCCGCACCGAGGCCATCCGGGCGCAGGGGCAGGCGGCGTCCGACCTGCTGGCCGATTTTGGGCTGGCCTTCGTGGTGCGCCATGCCGCCATGGACTACCGCGCGCCGCTGCGGCCTTGACGATGTCGTGTGCATCACGACTCGCCTGACGGAACTGGGCGCG
>NZ_BAIO01000893.1 GCF_000613305.1 Komagataeibacter kakiaceti JCM 25156 | reverse complement strand
CCGAAGCCGCGCTGGAAGGCCATGAATGGAACGCGGCCACGCTGGAAGCCGCCCGTCAGGCGATCATGGAGGATTTCGCCCCCATTACCGACATGCGGGCGAGTGACTGGTACCGCCGTACCGTCGCCGCCAATCTGCTGACCCGGCTTTATGCCGATTGCGGGCCGGAGGGAACGCGCGCGTCGATCAGTGTGCGATCCGCCTGCACCGCCGCCGGAGAACACGCCCATGGCTGATGGAAACAGTTTCGCGTCATCCGCCACAACGGCGGATAACGGGATCGTCGCGGGTGGGGCGTCACGCAGCCTGCGCCATGAAAGTGCGGCCATGCATGTGCAGGGCAGCGCCAGCTATATTGATGACCTGCCCGAGCCGCGTGGCACGCTGCATCTGGTGCCGGGGCTGAGCGCGCGCGCGCATGCCCGTGTCCTGTCCATGGATCTGGAGCCGGTCCGGCAGGCCGAGGGCGTGGTTGGCGTCTATACGGCGACCGATATTCCCGGTGAGAACCAGATCAGCGCGGTGGGCAAGGGCGACGAGCCGCTGCTGGCGTCCGATCTGGTTTCCTTCTACGGCCAGCCGCTG
>NZ_BAIO01000894.1 GCF_000613305.1 Komagataeibacter kakiaceti JCM 25156 | reverse complement strand
CGCGAGGGCAAGCCGCGTGTCGTCACGCGCGCCGTTCAGGTCCAGCGAGAGATCCAGCGGCGCGAGCGCGTCAAGCCCGCTCAGCACGGCGACAAACCCGTCCGCCCCTTCATGCGCGCGCAGGGCGGCGAAGACGTTTTTCTGGTCCAGCCGCAGGGTCAGGTCGGCATGGCCGGGATGATCCAGCCGGGCAAGGTTCAGGGCAATATCGGCAGGCGGCAGGGTGGCGATGGAAAAATCGTCAAGCACCGGCGCGATGTCATCCAGCCGCGCATGGCCGCCCAGGCTGAAAACCGCCGGAACGCGGGCGATGGCGCGCCCACCTCGATACGCGCCACATGCGCCGCGCGGATGTCCACGGCCATATGGATGCTGCCGCCGGATTGTTTTTCCGGCTTTTTGGGGTGGGCGGGGTCATCCTCGCTCAGGCGCGGAATGGACAGCCGCGCCATGGACAGGTTGTTGATGACCGCATGCCGGGTCAGCAGCCGCAGGGGCGACCAGTCCAGTTGCAGGTCATCAATCGAAAGCCATGCCCCGCGATAGTCATCCAGTTCCAGATGCCGGACACGCAGCGCATCGG
>NZ_BAIO01000895.1 GCF_000613305.1 Komagataeibacter kakiaceti JCM 25156 | reverse complement strand
TTGACCATGGCCCCGCCGCATGGCGGGCGGTGGATGTCACGGTCATTCCCGGCGTTTCCGCCGTGCTGGCCGCCGCTGCCCGACTGGGTGCGCCGCTGGGGGGGGATTTCTGCGTCATTTCCCTATCCGACAACCTCAAGCCGCGTGAAGTGGTGCATCGCAGGCTGGCGGCGGCGGCACGGGCGGGGCTGGTGATCGCGCTGTACAACCCGCGTTCGAAGGCACGCCCGGACCAGTTGGGGGAAGCCTTCGCGCTGTTGCGCACCATCCTGCCCGGCACGGTGCCGGTCGCTTTCGCGCGCGCCATCGGGCGGGTGGATGAGCGGGTCATCCTGACCGACATCGCCCATGCCGACCCCGAACAGGTGGATATGAGCACGCTGGTCCTGATCGGCTGCCCGCTGACGCACGTCATCGACCGGGCGGATGGGGAAAAATGGCTTTACACTTCCCGCCGGGTAGACGCCCCGTGCGCGTAAAGCCGTTCCAGCCATGCCATGGCGGCCGGTGCGTCGGGCACCACGGCGGCGGGTGCGACCGGGGGGCGGGCCACCATGATCACCTCCACCCCCAGCCTGCG
>NZ_BAIO01000896.1 GCF_000613305.1 Komagataeibacter kakiaceti JCM 25156 | reverse complement strand
CGCTATGCCGGGGCGGAAGATCTGGCCAAGGCGCTTCAGCCTTTTTGCAGTCGGGCGGGCGGGTGACGCCGGTGGCGGGCGTCAATGCGCTGTTGGTCAGCGGCGATCCGGTCACGCGTGATACGATCCTGAGCCTGATCCATGCCTTTGACGTGGATATTCTGGCCGGGCAGTCCTATGCGCTGATTCCCGTGGCCTCCGGCGGGGCGAAGGACGCCGCCACGGCCCTGCAGGAAGCATTGCACGGGCGTGGGGGCGCGCTGTCACAGGAAGTGCGGGTCATTCCCATGGCGCGTGTCGATGCGGTGCTGGTGGTTGCGGCCTCCACCCGTTACATCGACGACGCCCGGCGCCTGTTCGACCTGATCGAGCGGACCCGGCGGACGACCATGCGCAACTGGCATGTCTATTACCTGCAGAACACCAACGCGAATGACGCGGCCTATGTTCTCCAGCAGGCCTTCACGCCCGATGATGTCACGGCGCAGCAACCCAGCCCCCGCAACCCAATATTCCCGGCGCGGGCGGGCAGCTACCCGGACAGGGCGGCGGTGGCCTGTTGGGCGGCGGCATGAC
>NZ_BAIO01000897.1 GCF_000613305.1 Komagataeibacter kakiaceti JCM 25156 | reverse complement strand
CCACTTCCCCCCGCACGATCCCGGCCATGTTCCCGTCATGCTGGCCGAGGTGATGGCGTATCTCGCCCCGCGCGATGGTGGCCGGTACGTGGATGGCACCTTTGGCGGCGGGGGTTACGCCCGCGCATCCTGGCTTCCGCCAACTGCCGGTTATGGGGAATCGACCGTGACCCCGCCGCCATCGCCCGTGGCGACGCGCTGGCCGCCACCTGCCCCGATGGACAGGGGGGATCGCGGCTGCGCCTGCTCCATGGCGGCTTTGGGGATATGGCGGCCCTGCTGGCGGAAGACGGTGTTACGGCCGTGGATGGAATCGTGCTGGATCTGGGCGTGTCCTCCTACCAGATCGACGAGGCCGATCGCGGCTTTTCCTTTCGCATGGATGGCCCGCTGGACATGCGCATGGCCGATACCGGCCCCACGGCGGCCGATGTGGTCAACACCCTGCCCGAGGAAGAACTGGCCGACATCATCTATCATTATGGCGAGGAACGCCTGTCACGCCGGGTCGCGCGCGCCATCGTGGCCGCCCGCGCCGAAGCCCCCTGCTACGCACGACGCAGCTGGCGGATGT
>NZ_BAIO01000898.1 GCF_000613305.1 Komagataeibacter kakiaceti JCM 25156 | reverse complement strand
GGTCGGGGTGCGCGGTGACGGGCTTGAGGCGACTGGCGGCGACTTCCCTTTGCGGAGGCGGCATGAACTCGGGCGGCAGGTGGGGGGTCTCATCCCATATCACGCCGGTTTCGGTGCGGCGGCCCAGCGGCACGGTAACAATATCCCCCGGCCCCGCATCGGCCCAGCCGGGGCGGCCAGGAGGGTAGTCGAGCGGCCCGGCGAAGGGCAGTGTCAGCATGACCCGCACCCGCCGCCCGGTGGGGGTGGGTAGCAGCTCTGTCTGCGAAGGATTGCGATGCGGCATGTGTTTTTCTACCGTCATCCATCGCCCCTGTCTTGTCCATCGGTCATGCGGGGCGACGCGAAAGGGCAGGCGGCATGATGGCGAGCGGGGCACGGGATGCGTTTTTGCAGTGGATGGAGACCGAACGCCGGGCCTCCCCCCTGACACTTACGGCCTACCGGGGCGATCTGGACCGTTTTCTGGCGTTCCTGGCGGGGCATCTGGGGGGCGAGCCGGATCTGGCCGCGCTGGCCGGTCTGTCGCTGGCCGACCTGCGGGCGTGGCTGGCGCAGGAACATGGCGCGGCCGGG
>NZ_BAIO01000899.1 GCF_000613305.1 Komagataeibacter kakiaceti JCM 25156 | reverse complement strand
CGAACCCCTATGCCTTTCGGCGGTCGATTTTGAATCGACTACGTCTACCGTTCCGTCACTCTCGCATACAGGCAATCAGTCCAGGGACGTCTTGCGGACCCGCTATATCACACTGGCGGCGGCGGCTCCAGCCCCAGCATCAGCGCCACATTCTGCAGTGCGGCACCCGATGCGCCCTTGCCAGATTGTCCAGCCGCGCGGTCAGCACGACCTGGCCCAGCGCGTCATCGCCATGCACCCGCAGCTCCATCCGGTCGGTGCCCGCCAGCGCATCGGCCACCAGTTTGGCGCAGGGTTCGGCCACCGTAATGCGGTCGGACCCACGGTAATGGGCGGCAAGCGCCGCGTGCAGGTCCGCCATACGGACCTGGCCGGGCAGAAGGTCGAGATGCAGCGGCACGGACACGATCATGCCCTGTGGAAAGTGCCCCACCGACGGCACGAATAGCGGCGCGCGCGCAAGCCCGGCGTAAAGCGCCATTTCCGGCATGTGCTTGTGCCCGAGCCCCAGCCCGTACAGTTCGAAGGTGGGGCCGCCATCGCGCTCATGCGCCTCGATCATGCCGC
>NZ_BAIO01000900.1 GCF_000613305.1 Komagataeibacter kakiaceti JCM 25156 | reverse complement strand
CGCTTGACCAGGCTACCCCCCTGAAGCGGCGCGCGGCGGCCCTGCTGCCCGCGCAGGCGATTTCACGCAATGAATATGATGACGCGGTGCGTCGGTACAAAACCGCGCAGGATCAGGTGCAGGCCACGCAGGCGCAGGTGCGCGTCGCACAGGAACAGCTTGGTTACACGCGCCTGCTGGCCAGTGAAGGTGGCGTGGTGACGGAAAGGCTGGTCGAGGCGGGGAGGTGGTCGCGGCAGGCCAGCCCGTGCTGCGCATGGCGGCGGGTGACGGGCTGGACGCGCAGTTCGACATGCCCGAAGCCCTCGCGCAGTCCCGTCTGGCCGTGGGCATGACGCTGAAGGTCTGTCTGGACGCGGCACCTGCGGTCTGCGCGCCCGCTGCGATTTATGAAATCGCGCCCGATACCGATCCGCTCACCCGCACCTATCATACCAAGGCCCTGCTGCACGCCACGCGCGACATGATGCCGCTGGGCGCCGTGGTGACAGGCCATCTGGCCACGGCGGCCACGACATCGGCCGTCCACCTTCCCCCGCCGCCTGACAACGCACGATGCAG
>NZ_BAIO01000901.1 GCF_000613305.1 Komagataeibacter kakiaceti JCM 25156 | reverse complement strand
CAATTACGGGCTGGCGCTGATCGGCGCGTTACGGCTGCTGATCGGTTTCTCCTTCGCCGCGGGGGTATGCGTTATCACCGGCCTGCCGGGGGCGACCGTCGCACTGGCCCAGACCGCCCTGACCCTGACGCTGGCGGCCACCAATGTGGACACGGCCCGCTTTGGCATGGGGGCCGTGATCGGCATTCCATGCAGCGTGCTGACGGCGGCCGTGCTGAACTTCGTCGTGCTGCTGCATGGGGCGGACATGCCGTTTCTCGCCCTGAGCCTGCTGCCGCAGACACTGGTGGCCTGCTGGCTGCTCATCCGCCCCGCAACGGCGGCCATTGGCTTCAATTACGGGGTTTTCTTCTTCGCGATCCTGGGGCTGGACAACCATCAGGGCTATGACCCGACCGAATTCCTCAACCGCAACATCTTCTACCTGCTGGCGGCCCTTCTCGCTTCATCGTTCTTGTGCTGCTGTTTCCGCCTTCCCCACGCAGCAGCGGTTCTGGATGGCCGCGACCATCGTGCGCGCGCTCCAGCGCCAGATGGCGGGACGCGGCGAGGCCGAAGG
>NZ_BAIO01000902.1 GCF_000613305.1 Komagataeibacter kakiaceti JCM 25156 | reverse complement strand
CGCCTGCGCAGGCGCATCGGCAGCGTGCATCAGGACTTCCGGCTGCTGCCCGACCTGAACGTGTTCGACAACGTGGCCCTGCCCCTGCGGCTGCAACACCGCGCGGAAGCCGAGATCAGCCACGAGGTCCATGCCATCATGAAATGGGTGGGGCTGGAAAACCGGCTGGACGCGCTGCCGCCGCAGCTTTCTGGCGGGGAGCAGCAGCGTGTCGCGATCGCGCGCGCCGTGATCTACCGCCCGGCCCTGCTGCTGGCCGATGAACCGACCAACGCGCTTGATGAACGCCAGGCCGCGCGCCTGCTCATGATGTTCCACCGGCTGGCCGAACTGGGCACCACCATTGTCGTCGCCACCCATAACGACGCGATCGTGCGCCGCTATCCCGCCCCCGCCATTGAACTGGCGCACGGCCATCTGGTGCAGGAGTACCGCTGATGGCGCGCAGGCGCTACCATGACGGGCTGGCCCTGCATCAGGCGCTGCCGGGGCGCTTCCTGCCCTTTCTCGTGGCGGCCATGTCCTTTCTGGCCGCGCTTGCGCTGGCGGGCGGCA
>NZ_BAIO01000903.1 GCF_000613305.1 Komagataeibacter kakiaceti JCM 25156 | reverse complement strand
CGCCCGGTGGCTCCTGAGCGACGGGGACAACGGCACGGGCCGGGCCTTCATCACCATAAACCAGACGGGTGAAAACCAGATTCTGGTCGATGGCGGCGCCAACATGGCGCATGGAGACGCCGCCTGCCCCCTGCTCCGCCCCGTGCTGGCGCGGGCCGCCATGGTGATGATGCAGATGGAAATGGATCCCGCGCTGATGGTGGCGCTGGCGCGGCAGGCGCGCGAAATGAACATTCCCGTCATGCTCGATCCGGCCCCCGTACCGGCCGCTGGCCTGCCGGACGCCTGTACGCGCTGGCTGACATCATCACCCCCAATGAAAACGAAACACGCGAACTGACCGGCATCCTGCCCACGGATCAGGCCACCGCCCTGCGCGCGGCCGACATCCTGCATGCGCGCGGAACGGGCACCGCCATCATCAAGCTCGGGCCACGGGGCGTGGTCTATTCCACCCTCCACCCGCGCGATGGGGAAGACGCGCGGGGATTCATCCCCGCCTTTCATGTGCGGGCCATTGATACGGTGGCGGCGGGGGACTGCTTCAATGCCG
>NZ_BAIO01000904.1 GCF_000613305.1 Komagataeibacter kakiaceti JCM 25156 | reverse complement strand
ATGTCCTTCACCGCCTCGATCATGCAGACACCGCCCAGGCGCGGGAACAGGGTGCGCCCCGTCCATTCCACCATGCCGACCGGCCCGGCGGGACACGGGCCGGCGGGGGGAATGTACAGCGCGTCTTCATGCCGTTCCGCATGAAAGCAGGCATCTCCCAGCCAGCGGCTGATCTGGCGGCGCGAAAACGGCGTGCCCTGCCCGAAGGGGGAGTTGTCCGCATGCGCCCACAACCCGGCCCGGTTGGGCACCACGAGCAGCAGCCTGCCGTCATCTTTGAGTATCTTCCACACCTGCCGCAGCAGGCTGCTCTTGTCCTCGCACACCTCAAGGGCGTGGATGAGCAGGATGCGGTCGAATTTCAGATCCTCGAACGGCAGGGACAGGCCATTGGCAACGCAGTCCCGCCCGTGCCACGGTGGGGCCTGGCGCGTGACATGCGTGTCAAGCCGGGCGGACAGGCACGGCGCTTCCGCCCGGTCCCACAGCGGCAGGAACGGCAATGCGTAGCCAAGGCCCAGAACACGCCCCGTTCCCCCCTCTGGCCAGAAGG
>NZ_BAIO01000905.1 GCF_000613305.1 Komagataeibacter kakiaceti JCM 25156 | reverse complement strand
CGGCAAAGATGTCGGCCGGGCTGTCCGCGCGCAGGCTGCGGCCAAGGTCGCGCCCCAGACGCGCCGCGTCGGATGGCGCGCCGCTTATGGAGCGCTTGAGCAGGAACGACCCGTCCTCCCGCGCGACAAGTCCGGTCAGATGCAGTTCCGGCGCGCCTCCGGCCACGACCGGGATAAGACGGGCGTAGCCGCCAATGGGCGTGCGGCACGAGCCATCCAGCTCCGCCAGCAGCGCGCGTTCGGCGGTGGCGACGGCCCGCGCCTCGTAATCCTCGATCGCGGAGAGGAGTTCGCGCAGTTCCACGTCGCTCTCACGCACCGTAACGCCCACGATGCCCTGCCCCGCCGCCGGTACCATGACGGTGGGATCAAGGATCACATCCGCCCGGTCTTCCATGCCCAGACGGCGCAGCCCCGCATAGGCCAGCAGCGTCGCGTCGCACTGCCGCGCCGCCAGCTTGTCCAGCCGGGTCTGCACATTGCCGCGCAGCAGGCCGAATTTCAGGTCGGGCCGCACATGCAGCATCTGCGCCTGGCGGCGGACGGAGGCG
>NZ_BAIO01000906.1 GCF_000613305.1 Komagataeibacter kakiaceti JCM 25156 | reverse complement strand
CCACGGAATACGGCTTCCGCGCTGCGGGTGAAAACCGGCGACGGTGCGCGCACCTATATCGGCCCGTGCCGGGGCCTGCCGCGTGCTGACATCCACGATGCGGGCGGGCACGCCGCCGTCACGCAGGGTTTGGGCGATATAGTCAAGCTCCGCCTGCTTCGTATCGCAGGTGCCAAGTACATAGACATATCCCGTGGTCATCCTACGCTTCTCCGCGTCGTGCATTCAGCAGGCCAAGAACAACGCCAACCGCCCCGGTGGCGCACAGCCCGCCCAGCAGGAAGACGATGTCATACCCGTACCGGTCCGCGAGCAGGCCGGCCAGCGGCCCCGTCGCGCCGTAAGCCAGATCCTGAAACGCGGCGAAGCCACCAAGCGCCGTGCCACGCATGTGCGGCGGCACCACCCGCACGACCTCCACCCCCAGCGAGGGATAGACCATGGAACATCCGGCCCCCGTCAGCACCGCCCCGGCAAGGGCGAGGAAGGGGGAGGGTGCGCACCACAGCAGGTACTGCCCCGCCGCCTCGATCGTGAGCGACAGCGCCG
>NZ_BAIO01000907.1 GCF_000613305.1 Komagataeibacter kakiaceti JCM 25156 | reverse complement strand
TGACGATCACGGCAAGTAAGACGGCCCCGCCGCCACGCGCGGCACGGGCTTCAGGCGGCTGCCCGGTCATGCCGGGCAGCCGTTTTTTATGTCGGGGCGCGCAATGCTTGACTTCGGGCGGCGCGCGGGATAAATCCGCCCGACAATCAGGCACGTCACTTCGCGAGGGTTCGCGCAGTGGCGCGTCCTCTTTTGGGGAAATACGTTGTTCGAGACGCTGTCAGGCAAGCTTTCCGGTGTGTTCGATGGCCTCGCCAAGCGCGGGGCCCTGTCGGAAGCGGATGTTACGGAAGCCATGCGCGAAGTACG
Organism: Komagataeibacter kakiaceti JCM 25156; assembly: GCF_000613305.1. Next base: position 240 of record NZ_BAIO01000907.1, on the reverse strand, counting down.
TCTGGCCATGCTGGACGCCGACGTGGCGCTGCCTGTCGTCAAGGACTTCGTCAACAAGGTGCGCGAACGCGCCGTGGGACACGAGGTGCTGGACAGTATCTCCCCCGGTCAGGCCGTCGCCAAGATCGTCAATGACGCGCTGATCGACGCGCTGGGCGGCGCGGGTGCCGTGCCGCTCAACCTGAACGCCGTGCCGCCGGTGCCGATCCTGATGGTCGGGCTCCAGGGTTCGGGCAAGAC
>NZ_BAIO01000908.1 GCF_000613305.1 Komagataeibacter kakiaceti JCM 25156 | reverse complement strand
GACCCCACGGTGCCGGCGCGCGGGCGCGAAGCCCGCGCCGCAGAAGCTGGCGATGAGGCGGGCAGGGACATCGCCATCAGTTCTGCTCCAGCGCCGGATCAGTCGCCTGATAAATGGCCATGTTCTCCTCCACCCTTTCAACGTAGTTGCGCGTCTCCCCAAAGGGAATGCTCTCGATCCAGTCCAGCATGGCGTCGGGTGCGGGGGTGTCGCGCGCGGGGTTGCCCAGTGTCAGCAGCCAGCTGTCGGCTCGGTGCGGCCCGGCGTTATAGGCGGCGGCCATATACGGGATGACATTGCCCAGCCGCTGCGCGATATCGGACAGATAGGCCGCGCCCAGCCGCATGTTCAGTTGCGGGTCGGTCAGGCTGGCGGCGCTGACATGCGTATCCGTAAGGCCGAGCTTGCGCGCCACCTCGCGCGCCGTGGGCACCATCATCTGCATGAGACCCACGGCATGCGCCGGGCTGACCACGCTGGCGTCAAACCCGCTTTCCTGCCGCGCCACGGCCAGTTGCATATCGGCGGGCAGGAGTCCGG
>NZ_BAIO01000909.1 GCF_000613305.1 Komagataeibacter kakiaceti JCM 25156 | reverse complement strand
GAATACGTGTCTGAAAAGACAACAGAAAAGCCGTCCGTAAGGGCGGATTTTTTTGTGCCCGAAACGCGGCACAGGATGCGTATAGGATGCAGATGGAAGTGAAACTCCAGCGTAGGTTGCGCCTAAAACAGGCGATATCACGATGTCGTGAGATTTATCGGCGCCCTTATTGATCAGTGGAAATTGCGCGATCTGACGACGATACGCTCGCCGACGGAAGCGCTGGCATGGGGGCTCTCCGTAGAGGAGCGATTACCGACGTCGGCGAGCTGCCCGGAAAGGTCGGTGATCTCTTTTGCCACCAGATGCACAACGTCGCCTTCCTTCTGGAGCATGCCTGTCACCGCCAGCATCTGTCCGCCAAGCACGACGCGCCGGTTCGCATCGAACATATCCGGCCAGATGATGACGTTCATATTTGCCGTCTCGTCCTCCAGCGTCATGAACACCACGCCCTCGGCGGAGCCCGGTCGCTGCCGGACCAGAACCAGCCCTGCGACAGTCAGGCGCTTTCCATCCTTTGTCGCCAGTGCCTGCCGACAGGA
>NZ_BAIO01000910.1 GCF_000613305.1 Komagataeibacter kakiaceti JCM 25156 | reverse complement strand
CGGGGGGTTACTGCCAGGCATACCGGGCCTCCGTCGCATGGGGGCCGTCGGGCGGGGCGAGGGTGTCGATCCGCGCCTCGACCGACATGCCGACACGGACAAGGGCGGCCAGCTTCTGACCCGGATCAAACACCAGCTTGACCGGAATGCGCTGCACGACCTTAGTGAAATTCCCGGTGGCGTTGTCGGGCTGGATCGGGGCGAAGGCGACACCGGTGGCCGGGGCCAGACTGTCCACATGCGCGCGCAGCGGGCGACCGGGGAAGGTATCGACCATATGGTCGCGCGCTGGCCGGTGCGCACATGCGTCAGTTGTGTTTCCTGAAAATTGGCGAGTACATAGGCCGCCTGTGTCGGCACCACGGCCAGCAGGGCGGTGCCCGCGTGTACATAGGCCCCCACGCGCACGCCACGTTCGCCCACCACCCCCTCCACCGGGGCGGGAATGGTGCAGTAGGACAGGTTGAGGGCGGCCTGGTGTTCCTGCCCGCGCGCCTGTTCCAGCGCGCCACGGGCATGGAGCAGCCGGGCGCGCAGCACCCC
>NZ_BAIO01000911.1 GCF_000613305.1 Komagataeibacter kakiaceti JCM 25156 | reverse complement strand
CCCGGCGCCACCACCCCCGCCACCGCATGAGGACAGGGTGGACGCGCCCGGCGGGACACAGATGAACCTGGCGATCATCTCCTCCGTCATTCAGGCGAGTCTGGCCTTCCTCCAGCCCCGTACGCTGGAAAGTCATGAAATCCATGATTTCGCCCTGTGGGGCCTGAACGGCGTGAGCGCGATCGACCCCTCCCTCAGTATCGAGGAGCAGCAGGGCTTCCTGCAACTGGCCGCCACCCAGCGGACCGTCATGGCGCTGCCGGTGCCCCCGGCCAATGACCTGCCGGGGTGGAGCGCGGCCATAACCCGCATGCTGGACGTGGCCTGGCAACATTCCGCCGCCATGCGCAGCACCGGGCAGGACGGCGTGCTGCAGGGCTTTTTTGATGAGCTGTTCAACCATCTCGACCCCTATTCCCGCTACATCGCGCCCGGCGCGGCCGTTTCGGACCGCAGCACGCGCACCGGCGGCGAAGCCTCGGCCGGGCTGACGCTGGGACTCGACCGGCACGCCATCATCATCACGGCGGTCAACGCAACGGC
>NZ_BAIO01000912.1 GCF_000613305.1 Komagataeibacter kakiaceti JCM 25156 | reverse complement strand
CCCCGCCGCACGCGCCAGATCGGCCAGGCGCGCCATGTCGGCCTGCCCCCGGCGCGAATGCAGGTCCATGAACCCCTGCGCCAGCTTGGTCATCTTGGCCACGCCACCGGCCACCGTAACCCGCCCGACCGGGTGCGTGCGCAGGTATTTCAGCAGGCCACCGGCAAAATCCCCCATCTCCAGCATGCTTCCGGCGGCAGGCCGTACAGCGCGCGCGCCGCCTGTTCCGACACGTTGCCCGTTGACCCCACCACATGCTCCAGCCCCATGGCGCGGGCCACGTCTACGCCCCGATGGATGCTGTCGATCCACGCGGCGCAGGAAAACGGCACCACGATGCCGGTGGTGCCAGAATGGACAGCCCCCCCACGATGCCCAGACGGCCATTGAGCGTATGGCGCGCCATTTCCTGCCCGCCCGCAATGGAAACCGTCACCTCCGCATCTGGCTCATGCCCCGTTACCTCCCGCAGCGCCGCGCGGATCATGCGGCGCGGCACGGGGTTGATCGCGGGCTCCCCCGGCGGCAGGGGCAGGCCCGGCA
>NZ_BAIO01000913.1 GCF_000613305.1 Komagataeibacter kakiaceti JCM 25156 | reverse complement strand
CGCGCCGGGCCACCAGCGGGCGCGCTGGCGGGCGTGATCTGCACTTCGTCATTCTCGATCGCGGCGATGCACGAGCGGAATTTCTCGGTGGAATCCGGCGTGATCTCGAACAGCGTCTGGGTATCGTTGATGCGGATCGCGCCAATATCCGCCTTGCGCACGCCGCCCAGGCGGCAGATCAGCGGGATCAGCCACTTGGGGTCAGCCTTTTCCTGCCGGCCGACATTCATGGCGAACCATGCGCCCGGTTCGGCGCTGGCGTAGCTGTCGCGCGTGGGGCGGGGTCCGTCACGCTCGCTGCGTTCACGCGCGGGGCGCGGCGCGTCGGGCGTGATGTGGCGCACGTTTTCAGGCGCGGGCAGGCGGGCGCGGTACATCTGCAGCAGGGCGGCGGCAAGCTGTTCGCTGCTGCGGCCTTCAACAAGCTGGCCAACCAGTTCCTTGTCCGTCTCGGCCACGTCCTCGTTCAGAACGGGATCGGCCAGCAGGCGCTTGGCATCATTGGCGCGGATTTCGGCCGCCGTGGGCACGCCCGACCAGC
>NZ_BAIO01000914.1 GCF_000613305.1 Komagataeibacter kakiaceti JCM 25156 | reverse complement strand
CCAGCGCGCGCGCGATGTTGATGCGCTGGCGCTGGCCGCCGGAGAATTCATGCGCGTAACGCTCCAGCGCCGTGGCGGGCAGGCCAACCAGTTCCATGAGTTCATGAAGCCGGTCGTAAATCACCGCCGCGGATCGCCTGCGCCCCGCCGCATCGGGATGCACGCGCAGCGGTTCGGCCAATATGTCGCCAATACGCCGGCGGGGGTTGAGCGATGCATGAGAATCCTGGAACACCATCTGCATGCGCGGGCGCAGCGGACGCAGCGTGCGCTCGCGCAGGCGGGTTATGTCGCGCCCTTCAAAGCTGACCTGCCCGGCCGATATATCGGTCAGCCGCAGCATGCAGCGCCCCAGCGTGGATTTGCCACACCCGGATTCCCCCACCAGCCCCAGCGTCTCACCCGCCGTGACGGAAAGCGAGACCCCATCCACCGCCTTCAGCGTCTGGCCACGGGGCAGGCGGTAGGTCTTGCGCAGCCCCCTTATATCCAGCAGCGGCGGGGCAGAGGGCGTGCCGGTGGTGTTCTTGTCCATGGTCA
>NZ_BAIO01000915.1 GCF_000613305.1 Komagataeibacter kakiaceti JCM 25156 | reverse complement strand
TGTCGGGCGCGCGGGCGGCGTCACGCATGGCGGCGAAATAGGACGCCGAAACCGCCGCATCCGCCTTGTGCGCCCGCGAAAGGGAATACTGCCATCCACCCGCGCCGATACAGACCGCCGCCACCGCGACACCCGCAACCACCAGATAGCGCCGCGCCAGTGCCCGGATGCGCTCGGCACGGATTTCCTCATCGACTTCCGTGAAGATGTCGTCAGCCACGTTCCTGTCGTTCCCTGCTCGCTGGCGCGATGCGTCGTGCATCGCGCGTCAAGATTGTCGGCCCCAGCATATCGGGCCTGAAACGGCACGGCAAACCGCCCTGCCCCGATTACGGGTCTGCCGCCGCCATCGCGCCCGTCCGATCACATAGACCGGCCCGTTTGCCACCGCCAGCGGTAAGCGGGCGGGAAATGCAAAAAGTTGGGGTTTTCACCGCGCGGCGTCCCGCCATTCGCGCAGCAGTTCACACGCCGCGCGCGTGACCTCGTCCACGCCCAGCCCCTCCATGGGGGCCTCACCGGGGGGGCCGGGGGCGA
>NZ_BAIO01000916.1 GCF_000613305.1 Komagataeibacter kakiaceti JCM 25156 | reverse complement strand
CCCGGTCAGCGTCGCGGCGTCAACCAGCAGGTCGGGCTGGTGTTCGCAGGCGGCATGCAGCAGGTCGCACAGCACAAGCCGCCCCTCGGCATCGGTATTGCCGATCTCGACGGTCAGCCCGGAGCGGGTCACCACCACATCGGACGGGCGCATGGCCCGGCCGGATACGCTGTTTTCCACACAGCCAAGCCGCAGTTCCAGCCGCACCGGCAGGTCGCGCAGCACGATCAGCCGCGCAAGGGCAAGCATGATGGCCGCGCCCCCCATGTCCTTCTTCATCCGCAACATGGAGGACGCCGATTTGAGATCGTAACCACCGGTATCAAAACACACGCCCTTGCCCGCAAGGGAGATCAGCGGGGCGTCATCGGTGGCGGTGCTGCCGCGCCAGCGGGCTTCCACCACGCAGGGCGCGCGTTCGGACCCGCCGCCCACATGGAACAGGGTGGGAAAATCCTTTTCCAGCCGCGCCCCGCGAATGACCAGCACCTGCACATCCAGCGGCCCGAGCGCCGCCGCCGCCGCGACGGCCAG
>NZ_BAIO01000917.1 GCF_000613305.1 Komagataeibacter kakiaceti JCM 25156 | reverse complement strand
TGGCGGGTGGCCCCGCCCACGCCGGAATCCACTTCATCGAATACCAGCGTGGGAATGGCCGAACGCCCCGCCAGCACGACCTTGAGCGCCAGCATGAGACGCGACAGCTCCCCGCCCGACGCCACTTTCGCCAGCGGCCCCGGCGGTTGGCCGGGATTGGCCGCGATCAGGAAGGAAGCCTGTTCCTTGCCGCGTGCGTTCCACGCCTCCGCCTCCAGCGGCAGGAGCGAGACGATAAAGCGCGCGCGCTCCAGCCGCAGCGGCCTGAGTTCCGCCATCACGGCCTGTTCCAGCCTGCGGGCCGCCTTTTCGCGTGCGGCGGTCAGGTCAAGGGCGATGGCTTCGAAACCGGCGCGGGTTTCGGCCACGCGCTTTTCCAGCGCGTCGATGCGGGCATTGCCGGAATCGAGCGCGCTCAGCCGCTCCGCGAAGGCGGCGAGAAGCCCCGGCAGTTCCGGCACCGACACGCCATGCTTGCGGGCTTCCGCGCGCAGGGCGAACAGGCGTTCTTCCGTCTGTTCCAGCAGGCGCG
>NZ_BAIO01000918.1 GCF_000613305.1 Komagataeibacter kakiaceti JCM 25156 | reverse complement strand
CGTCAGGCGCGTGGCACCGGCGCAGGAGCAGGCCCATTGCCCCCCAGAATTTCTGGCGGCCCGCAGGGAACAGCCGCCCGGCCCAGTACAGCGCGCAGAGCGCGACAACCCCGCAGGCCAGCATGATCTGGGGCAGGGACGCGGACGCCATCAGAACATCAGCGCGATATGATAGGTCAGGAACGCGGCGGCGTAGGCGAGGGCGAACAGATACCCCGCGCTCAGCCCCACCATGGACCATGACAGTGTCTCGCGCCGGATCACCGCCAGTGTCGCCACACATTGCGGCGCATAGACATACCACGCCAGCAGCGAAAGGGCGGTGGCCAGACTCCAGTGCGCGGGCAGCATCTGGCCCAGCTGGCTGGCGGCCAGATCCGTATCCGTGCCCGAACCGAGGGAATAGACGGTGGCCAGGGCGCCCACCGCGACCTCACGCGCCGCAAGGCCGGGGATCAGGGCGACACAGATCTGCCAGTTGAAGCCAAGCGGGGCGAAAACCGGCAGCATGAGATGGCCGATCCGCCCGGCC
>NZ_BAIO01000919.1 GCF_000613305.1 Komagataeibacter kakiaceti JCM 25156 | reverse complement strand
TCGCGGGCAGCACGATGCCCCACACCCCCGGCAGGAACAGGAGCCACGTGCCGATGGCCGATCCAGCCGGGCCAGCAGCGCATAGGGGCGTAGGCGGGCGGGCAGGCGGCCGATCCAGCCATCCACCCGGATGTCGGTATGGGGAACAGGCTGGATCACGACGCAACTCCTTGACTGCTGGATAGCGCGCGCGGGACAGGGTTTGCCGATGACGCGACGCCCCGTGGCTGCTAATGGCGAAACAGATGGGCCGGAAGTCCCCGCCGGGTCAAGGCCGGGCCGGAGCAATAACAGGCCCCGGAACATATGAACCGAAGCCTATGAAACCGTGAAAGGGTACCGCCCGGCATGAGAGACTGCCCGCGACTGTTCATTCCGCCCGCGAATATTGACCCCATGGTGGCCGACGGGCTGCTCGACCTCGCGCCGGGTCAGGCCCATTACCTGGGCACGGTGATGCGCCAGCAGGCCGGGGCGGAAGTGGAGGTTTTCAATGCGCGCGATGGCGCGTGGCGGGGCGTGATCGCGCATCT
>NZ_BAIO01000920.1 GCF_000613305.1 Komagataeibacter kakiaceti JCM 25156 | reverse complement strand
CAGCCCGCATGCACGCCCACATCTGTCATGCCGTACTGGTGCAGGAGGTCGCGCGCCTGCCTGATCGCCCCTTCAACCGTGATGCCCCGCCACTGAACAGCACCAGCACCGGACGCACATGATCGGGAACCTGCACGGCGGCGAACAGGGCCGCCATGCCCTGCGCATCAGGTGTCAGATCGAGAATGATGGGCCGTGTCATGAGCATCCTGTCCTGCATGGTTGCGTGGTTCATGGTGGATGGTGGTGGTCTGTTGCAACAGTTCAGTCAATATCCGCGTGCCGGGGCCGCCAGTACAGCGCGCGCGCCAGCAGCCAGTCCACGCCCCACCACAGCAGCACCGTCATGGCCGCCAGCACCACAAGCGCCGCGAACATGAGATCCGTCTGGAAGCGGGTATTCGCCGTCTGCATGAGAAAGCCCAGCCCGGAGGACGCCCCGACCCACTCCCCCACCACCGCCCCGATAGGCGCTATGGCGGTGGCCATCCGCACCCCCGATGCAAAGGACGGCATGGCGGCGGGCAGGCG
>NZ_BAIO01000921.1 GCF_000613305.1 Komagataeibacter kakiaceti JCM 25156 | reverse complement strand
CGCCCGCACCCTCACGCCCCGGCTGCCAGCCCACATCGCCGCCGTGACCGGCACCAACGGCAAGACCAGCACGGTGGAATTCCTGCGCCAGATCTGGGCGCTTCAGGGGCTGAAGGCGGGCACGATCGGCACGCTGGGCGCACTCGCCCCCTGCCCCCTGCCCGATTGCGGCCCCGTGCTGACCACGCCGGACAGTGTCGGGCTCATGCGCCTGCTGGGGACCATGGCGCAGGCGGGCGTGGACCATGTGGCGATGGAGGCATCATCCCACGGGCTGGAGCAGCGCAGGCTGGACGGGATCACGCCCTACGCGGCGGGGTTCAGTAACCTGACGCGCGACCATCTGGACTATCATGGCAGCAGCGCGGCCTATCGTGCGGCCAAGCTGCGCCTGTTCGATACCATCCTGCCCGAAGGCGGCATCGCCGCCATCAACGCGGACATGGACGAAACAACCGCCACCGCGCTGCGGGAGATCGCGCGGCGGCGCAACCTTGTCCTGCGCACCACCGGCGCGCGTGGCGAAACCCTG
>NZ_BAIO01000922.1 GCF_000613305.1 Komagataeibacter kakiaceti JCM 25156 | reverse complement strand
GGGGCGCGGTGCCCGAGCCGCCGGTCGATTTCGCATGGCTGAGCGGACTGGTGCTGGGGGAGCGGCGGCTGCTGCGCGATGTGGTCATCGCCTCCATGGTCATAAGCGTGCTGGCCGTTTTCCCGCCGCTTATCGTCATGCAGGTGATTGACCGGGTGGTGAACTTCCACTCCATGGCCACGCTCGTTTCCCTGACCGGGCTGGTCGGGGTCATGGCGTTTTATGAAATCCTGCTGACCCACGCCCGGCGCGAGATCACGCTGGTGCTGACCACGCGGCTCGATACGCGCATCTCGCTCGCGGTGTTCGACCGGCTTCTCGCCCTGCCGCTGGAGTTTTTCGAGCGTGAGCAGGCAGGCAACGTGATCGGTCGGGTCGGGGCCATCTACCGGGTGCGGCAGTTCCTGACCGGGCGGCTGCTCAATACCTTTCTGGACCTGTTCACGCTGCTGGTGGTGCTGCCGTTCCTGTTCTGGCTCAGCCTGCCGCTGGCATGGATGACGCTGGCGGCGGCGGGGCTGATCGGGGGG
>NZ_BAIO01000923.1 GCF_000613305.1 Komagataeibacter kakiaceti JCM 25156 | reverse complement strand
GTGACGGGGTGCTGGCGGGGATCCTGCGCGGTGGGCCGGGCCTGCTGCGGCGGCACCATACCGGCGAACTGACGGCGCTGGCGGTTGACCGGATCGAGGCGCTGGACGGTTTCTTTTCCCGCTGGCTGCCCGCTTCCGTATTATGGGTGGCGGCCCCCCTTGTCATCGGTCTTCTCGCCGCCCTGGTGCAGCCGGGTTCGGCGCTGATCATGGCGCTGTGCGGGATTGCCGTGCCGTTCGGGCAGGCGGTGTTCGGCATCGGGGCGGCCGTGGCCTCGCGCAACCAGTTCCTGGCCATGACCCGCCTTCAGGCCCGGTTTCTGGACCGGGTGCGCGGGATCGCCACCATTGTCCTGTCCGGCCGGACCGAGGATGAAACCCGCCGCCTCGCCGCAAGCGCCGAGGAACTGCGCCAGCGCACCATGAAGGTGCTGCGCGTCGCCTTCCTGTCATCCGCGTCGATCACTGCGCGCTGGTCGTGGCCCTTGTGCTGGTGGCGCTGCGCAACGGGACGCAGCTCGATGGC
>NZ_BAIO01000924.1 GCF_000613305.1 Komagataeibacter kakiaceti JCM 25156 | reverse complement strand
CCGCGCCGCCGGCTGATGCGCCGGTGTCCAACGCGCCGCCGGTTGCCGATCACTCGGCCGGTACGTCGCCGCTGAACCACGTGGTGCCGGAATATCCGGAAGAAATGTCGGAAGAAGGCCGTGAAGGCATCGTATCGGTCGCCTGCGACGTTGAGGCGACGGGCGTGACCAGCAACTGTCAGGTGGTCAGCGTAAAGGGTGGTGACGCCTTTGCCGAAGCCGCGCTGAAGGCGGTGCGCCGCTCACGTTACGCACCGGCGGTGAAAAATGGTGTGCCCGTCAAGGAATATCACCATCTCTATACGATCACGTTCAGTCTGAACGACTGAGCCTGAGTATCAAGGTCAGGCGCGGCGGGGGCCGGCAGCACCCCGCCGCCTCGGAAAAAACATCCTGCTCCAGAGGATTTTGGTTAAATGATCAGACTGCATCGTAAACATACTCTTGTTGCCTCGGCCGCGTTCGCCGCCATGTTGTGTGCTGCCTCTCCGCTCGCAGCCCTGGCGCCAGGACCGCCGCCCCGGCC
>NZ_BAIO01000925.1 GCF_000613305.1 Komagataeibacter kakiaceti JCM 25156 | reverse complement strand
GGCCTGAAGCTGGGCCTCCGTCGCGTCGGGCCGGGCGAACAGGATGTTTTCGCGCAGGGTTCCGGCGAACAGGACCGGTTTCTGGCCGATCCATGATGTCATGGCCACCAGCGCCTCGGGCAGGAGGGTGGACATATCGACACCGTTGAGGGTGATCCGCCCCTGCGTGGGCTGGATGAAGCCCAGCAGCAGTTCGATCAAGGTCGACTTGCCCGAACCCGACGCCCCGCACAGCACCAGTGTCTGCCCGGCGGGCACGGTGAACGAAATGTCCTCCAGCGTCGGGCCGCGCGCAACATCCCATGCGAAGCCGACATGCTCGAACGCGACACGCACCCCCTGCCCCGTCTCGCACACCGCCTGACCAGCGGCGCGGACGGTCGTGGCATCGGGCAGGATCTTCATGGCGCCCGCGGCGCCCGCCGCATGGGCACGATCCTGATACGCCAGGGCGAGACTGCGGAAGGGCGCGAAGAATTCCGGCACCAGCAGCACCACGAACAGCCCCTGCGCACATGCGCCGCCA
>NZ_BAIO01000926.1 GCF_000613305.1 Komagataeibacter kakiaceti JCM 25156 | reverse complement strand
CGCCCGGACCGGGCAGGTCTGCGCCTGCCGCCCACGGGCGAGACCGATCATCACCCCCTCCCCGGTCTGGTCGGTCTTGCTGGCGCGGATACGCAGCCTTACGCCCGTTTCGGTGGGTGTAATATCCTCCACATGCAGGCCCACCAGTTCGGACCGACGCAGGGCCGCGGCAAAGCCCACCAGCAGCAGCGCCCGATCACGGCGGCCACGCGGCGACAGATCGCAGGTAGCCAGCAACTGCCCAAGCAGGCTCCGGCGTACCGCCACCGGCTTGCTGACCGGCCGGCGTTGCGTGCGCAAGACGCCCTGTAACGGACCCTGAATATCCCGATGCCCCGGATTCCATGGCAGATCCCCGAAACGATGCGCCTTGCCGATGGCCGCCAGCCTGCGGCGGATGGTGGCGGGCGCGAAATCCTCGGCCAGACTGGCCAGATAGGCCCCCACCACCCACGCTCCGCCGGCCAGGGGGGTGAAGCCGGTCCGGGCGCAGCCAGTCTGGAAATGCGCCCAGTCGGCACGGTA
>NZ_BAIO01000927.1 GCF_000613305.1 Komagataeibacter kakiaceti JCM 25156 | reverse complement strand
GATGGCCCGCTGAAAGAGGCGCTGGGCCGTCTGGGCGGCTGGCTGCACGCGGCGCGTGGCCCCGGTTCCAGATAGCTCACAGGCACCGGAAAGCCGCTCGGGAATGGCCGATTGATGAAAAATAATAAAAGTTCCGGGTGCCCCTGTCTTCAAAACGCGGCGTTTCCTGAAGCCTTGCGAAAAAAGCTTTACCAGAAACTTCCTTACGCCTTGCGGAAGATCTGCTTTTCAAACAGTCTCAAGGCGTTAACCCCCGGTCCACCGCCACCTGTTACATTGCCGCCCGTCCATGCCATGAAAACGCCGCATGACCGGCCTTGGCTGAACCCTGGGAAACGGTAACCGGGCGAGACTGGATCTCCGGCTCCCACGCACCAATATCGGACATCAGGATCTCATGAAAAGGAACGGACCGATGCGTAAATTGGCCCTTCTGCTGGCCGTATCCATGGGACTGGTTGGCATGCTGCCCGCACCCTCCGCCTATGCGTGGCGCGGGGGCGGCTGGGGTGGTGGCTGGCA
>NZ_BAIO01000928.1 GCF_000613305.1 Komagataeibacter kakiaceti JCM 25156 | reverse complement strand
GGCGGGTCGGTCGGTTCGGGGTAGGTGGTCTCCCACCCGCCACCCAGCGCATTGTACAGTCGCACCAGATTGCCCGATATGGTGGCGGTGCTCGTGGTCAGGTCGGACTGCGCGCCCAGATACTGGCGCTGCGTGTCCAGCACGGTCAGGTAGGTTATCATGCCGTGGCGGTACTGGTCCTGCGCCAGTTGCAGGGCATGGTGGCTGGCTTCGGCGCGCTGGGCCAGTTCGTCATGGCGCAACTGCTCATCGGTATAGGCGGTCAGGGCGTTATCCACGTCATGCCACGCGGCCAGCACGGTCTGCTGGTAGGAAATGGCCGCTTCCTTCTGCGCGGCCTTGCGCAGTTCAAGCTGCCCGCGCAGCCGCCCGCCCTGGAACAGCGGCAGCGTGATGGATGGCCCGACATTCCATGCCTTGGCGTTCCAGAACCCCATATCGCGGAAGGAGAGGGATTCGAACCCGAACCCCGCATTGATCGTGACACGGGGGTAGAACTCGGCCACGGCCTCGCCCACC
>NZ_BAIO01000929.1 GCF_000613305.1 Komagataeibacter kakiaceti JCM 25156 | reverse complement strand
CCGAACGTGGCCGCCGCTCAGCCCGCGCCCCAGCAGGGCTACGCCCAGCCCAGCTACCCGCAGCAGGGATACGGACAGGGCGGATATTACGGCCAGCCCCAGCAGGGCGGCTATTCACAGCCCTATGGCTACGGCCAGGGCAACTACCCGCAGGGGGAGGGTTACTGAGGATACGGTTCCTGACAGGCGGCCAGCCGGATTAGCCGGAAGCCTGTAAAAAAACAGTAAAGGTACACGCCGCCTTTACTTCACAAAGGCGGCGCTTCAACAGGGTTCCTGAAAAAAGCGCCGCCAGAGCCGGTTCCGATCGGTGGCGTGTTCCAGGGCAGGCGGGATCAGGCGTCCAGCGCGGCGGGTTCGGCGCGGTCGCGCTTGACCAGCAGCTTGTTCAGCGCATGGACATAGGCCCGCACGGCGGAAACCAGCGTATCGGCATCCGCGCCCTGCCCGTCCACCAGCTTGCCGCCTTCCTCCAGCCGGACGGTGGTGCGGGCCTGCGCGTCGCTGCCCTCCGA
>NZ_BAIO01000930.1 GCF_000613305.1 Komagataeibacter kakiaceti JCM 25156 | reverse complement strand
CGGCGCGAGGGGCGGCCAGACCCAGCCCCTCCAGCCCCAGTTCCACATTGCGCACCACGCTGCGCCATGGCATGAGCTTGGCGTCCTGAAACACCATGGCCGTGGGCCTGTGCGCGGCGGCGGGCGGGGAGTTCAGGATGACCCGTCCCTCACCCGGCGGGACAAGCCCCATGATCACGCGCAGCAATGTGGACTTGCCCACACCGGACGGGCCAAGCAGGGCCACGAATTCGCCGCGCCGTATTTCCAGATCCACATGCCGCAGGATAAAGCTGCGCCCCCCGTCATGCGACAGGCCGATATCCTCCAGCCTTACGACGACATCCGCTTCCTGTCCCGCCCGCGCGGTGGGCTCCGTCATGACCGTATTCATCCCTGCCAGCCCATCAGCCGTTTGCGCACCATCATGAACAGCGTATCGGTCAGGGCGTATAACAGGGCCATGGTCAGCATGTAGACCACCACCAGATCCGTCGCCAGCAGGCTGGAAGCCTGCATCATGCGCGCCCCGAT
>NZ_BAIO01000931.1 GCF_000613305.1 Komagataeibacter kakiaceti JCM 25156 | reverse complement strand
CGGCACCACGCGCTGGAACAGATGGCCCACAGCCTGATCGCCGCCCTGCGCACCACTTCCGATACGCCCGGCCTGCCGCAACCCGCCCCCATTCCCGCCCGCAGCCGCGTGCTGCTGTTTGGTGACGGGCTTTACCCCCCGGCCGAACTGGCCACGTTCCTGCGCGCACTCACCGCCCGGCAGGCCACCTGCGTACTGATCGAAACCGTGGACCCGGCGGAGGCACGCCTGCCCTATGAAGGGCACATGCGCTTCACCGGGCTGGAAAACGAAGCCCCCCTGCTCCTGACCGGGAGTGCGGAATTGCGGCATGATTACGCCGCGATCTGGAAACGCCATCAGGACGGACTGCGCGCCCTGTGCCAGGCGGCGGGCAGCCCGCCGGTGCTGCATATGACCGACCAGCCCCCACAAAACGCCCTGCTGGCGCTGCACGCCCTGCCGGGCATGGGGGGCAGGCCATGATCCTGCTTGCGCCATGGATGCTGCTGGGGCTGCTGGCCCTGCCCGTG
>NZ_BAIO01000932.1 GCF_000613305.1 Komagataeibacter kakiaceti JCM 25156 | reverse complement strand
TGATCCCGCCCACGCGGAAGCCCGTGCTGCGCTCCGCCGCCGCGGGCTGCATCATCTCGGCTGATTTGCCGCCAAACGCGGCGGCGACCTTTTTCATGCTGAGTGTGGCGGCAACCGGCACCACCACGCAGGCGGGGCGTCCATCCACCATGACCATGAGCGTCTTGAAGACCCGCTCCGGTTCCTCGCCTATGGCGGCGGCGGCGTGATTTCCGGTCTGTCCGGCCGTGGGATCGTATTCATATTCCACGACCGTGAACGCGATACCCGCCTTTTCCAGCGCCGTGGTGGCGGGGGTGGCCCTGCTCATGCCTGTATCTCCTGCATGGTGTCCGCCTGCACGTAAGCTCCCTGCGGCTGGGGGCCGGGCAGGCACAGGCGGATGATCTGCGGCGCAATGGATTCGGGCCGGGGCAGGCTGGCCATATCCAGCGCGGGCATGGCCAGCCTGCGCAGGCGGGTCGCGACCATGCCGGGTTCAAACAGGTTGATCCGCAGCGGACTGCCCGG
>NZ_BAIO01000933.1 GCF_000613305.1 Komagataeibacter kakiaceti JCM 25156 | reverse complement strand
TGGCGTGCCCGCCAACGCGATCGACATCCATGGTTATGGCGAAGCCCACCCGCTGGTGCCCACAGGCCCCGACACGCGTGAGCCCCAGAACCGCCGCGTCGAGATCATCCTGCACTGATCCGGCCGGACCGTTACTGAAAAAGGGGAGCACGATGTGCTCCCCTTTTTTATTGCCTAATGTTTCCGTGACTTCGCGTGTGTACAAGGCAATTTGTGTTTTTTTTGCCACAAAATACTCTAAATCTTTTATTACATTATTGTTTCCACAACGATATTCCCCATTTAGTAACTTGTTATTAAATATAAAAAACCCTTACTCCTCAGCCTCGCGTCACAGTGTCACCTTTCTGCCGTTCATGAATGGCGGGCGGAACGGAACCACAGGAAGCATGCTGTGTTTGGGATGGTAGATGGATTAATCTTCGCATCATTGGAAAGATGTGGTTTACAAAGAAGTAATAACATGAGGAAGGATGATCTTATGCGTCTCCGCTCTGCTCTGCTGGCGACCAGT
>NZ_BAIO01000934.1 GCF_000613305.1 Komagataeibacter kakiaceti JCM 25156 | reverse complement strand
TCGCCCCGACACGGGGGCGCACAGCATGCTGCCAAAGGCGAAGGGCAGCGTGCACAATCCCGCCTGCAGCGCGGGCATGCCCCGCACATCCTGCAGATACAGCGTGTTGAGGAACAGGAAGGCGCTGAAAATGGCGAAGGCCAGGACAGCGGTCACGATCGCGCCGGAAAACGGCCACGCACGAAAAAAACGCAGGTCGATCAGCGGCGCGGTCGCCCGCTGCTCGACAATGATGAACCCCGCGATGGACAGCAGCCCGAAGCCGAGAAACCCGGAAATGGTGGGCGAGGACCAGCCGTAATTATGCGCCTCGATCAGGCCGGAGGTAATCATGGCCAGCGCCACGATGGCCAGCAGCTGGCCCGGTGCGTCAATGCTGCGCCGCTGCCCGCCGCTGGATTCGGGCACGAAGCGCAATGTCAGCGCGATGGCGATCAGCCCGATCGGCACATTGACCCAGAACACGGCCTGCCAGCCCACCCAATGCACCAGAATCCCCCCCCCGACCGGA
>NZ_BAIO01000935.1 GCF_000613305.1 Komagataeibacter kakiaceti JCM 25156 | reverse complement strand
GCCGCCCGGGCGGTTTCCAGCGCACGCTCGGCATCCTCGCGCCGGGTTATGGCCTGTTGCAGGGTGGCATCGGGCACGGCCTGTGCGCGCAACTGCTCCAGACTGGTGGCAAGGGTGTCCACCGCATGGCTGGCGCGGGTATGGGCGGCCTGTGCGCCGCGCAGGGCCTCCTCGGCCGCCTGACGGGTGGACCGGGCTTCCTTGAGGCGGGCATTGGCCTGTATCTCGGCCTGCGTGGTGTGGGCGCGGGCCTTTTCCGCCGTAGCCAGATCGACGCGGATTTTGGCCAGATGCTCCCCGGTTTCCGCCACCACCGCGCCCAGGCGCAGGCGTTCGGCTTCGGGCACCAGACTGGCGCGCGCTTTTTCCACATGGCCCCGCAGTGGCCACGTCGCGTTCCAGCGCGTCCAGCCTGTCGCGCGTGGCGGTTACATCCTGCGTGGCCTGCTGGTGCAGGCGGCGGCTTTCCACGGCGGCGTTGCGGGCCAGCCCGGCCTGAAGGACGGC
>NZ_BAIO01000936.1 GCF_000613305.1 Komagataeibacter kakiaceti JCM 25156 | reverse complement strand
CGCGCCCGCGCGCTGGGCTGCGACCCGCGCGACCACCTGCGGGCGCATGACAGTTACAGCGTGTTCCAGCGGACCGGGGATCTGGTCATCACCGGCCCGACACTGACCAACGTCAATGACATCCGCGCCGTGCTGGTGCTTTAGGGGCGGGTTTTCCGCCGGAACGGCCGAAGCTTTTTTCAAAAAGCCTCAAAAAACGCCGCCTTTTTGAAAAAAAGGCGGCACACAAGAACTTTTATTCTTCTTTATCAACGGGTTGTTTTCAAACAGCGTCTAGTTCGCGCTCTTGCCCTGCCGCCCGTAGCTGACCTGCGTATCGGGCACGACAAAATGCTTGCCGTCCTCGCCCTCACCAGCGTCGTCATCGCCCGCCTGATTGGGGTCGTAACCGGAGGAGATCATCTGCATCGCCGCCGCGTCGGGCGGGGCGTGGTAGGCTTCCGTCCCCGTATCATCGGTCGGTTCGGCCGGGGGGGGCAGGTGTTTTGTCGAAAGCGGGCGCAGCGCCT
>NZ_BAIO01000937.1 GCF_000613305.1 Komagataeibacter kakiaceti JCM 25156 | reverse complement strand
CCACAATGTCTCGGGCGCGACCCCGGCCTTGGGCCGCAGGGGGGCGGCCAGCAGCAGTTCGTCGCGCACCGTGTCGAATATGGCGAACAGGCCGGGACGGATCAGGATGCCTTCGGGCAGGTTCAGGTCATCGGCGGGCATGTCGGCAGGCACTCGACCTGCCGGACCATGTCGTAACCCAGATAGCCGAACACGCCCCCGGTCATGGGCGGCATGCCTTCGGGCAGGGTCATGCGGCTTTCATGCAGGATGCGCCGCAGGGAGATCAGGGGCGCATCGGTTTCCGCCACAAATTCATGCACCGCCGCCGCAGGGTCATGGCAGACGCTGGCGCGCCCGTCATGACAGCGCCAGATCAGGTCCGGCAGCAGCCCGATGACGGAATAGCGCCCGCGTGAGGTGCCGCCCTCCACACTTTCCAGAAGGAAAGCGTTATGCCCGCCATTGCCGCCCCCATGGCTGCGCGCCCAGCCGCGACAGCCGCAGGAAGGCGGCCACGGGCGTC
>NZ_BAIO01000938.1 GCF_000613305.1 Komagataeibacter kakiaceti JCM 25156 | reverse complement strand
CGCCACGCTGGACCATCTGGCGGGCATGATGGAACGCGAGCGCGCTCTGGTCGCGACCATCCAGTCCGCCATGATCTATCCCGCCATGCTGATGCTGGCCGCCATCGGTTCGGTCGTGCTGCTGCTGACACAGGTGCTGCCCCAGTTCGTGCCCCTGTTCGCCGAAAACAATGCAACCCTGCCGCGTTCGACCAGGATGCTGATCGCGATGGGGAACTGGCTGGAACATGATGGCCCGCCGCTGCTGGGCGGGGTGGTGTGCATGGTTGTGCTGGCGCGGTTTCTGCTCAAACGGCGGGGGCCACGTTTATGGGCGGACCGGATGTGGCTGCGGCTGCCGGTTATGGGAACACTGGCGCGTGAAATCACCGCCGCCCATTTTACCCGCACGCTGGGCACGCTGCTGATGAATGGCGTGCCCCTGCTGGCCGCGCTGGCGATCGTGCATGACGTGATCGGCAATCACGCCGTGCGGCAGGCCGTGGGGCGTGCGACCGACACCGCGC
>NZ_BAIO01000939.1 GCF_000613305.1 Komagataeibacter kakiaceti JCM 25156 | reverse complement strand
CCGTGCATCCTGCGCCGCAAGCCGCAGCAGCATGTCCACATGCAGCGGGCTGGCCAGCCGCAGGTCCGGCATGCCGGACTGCCTGCGCCCGGTCAGATCGCCCCCGCCACGCAGGCGGAAATCCTCATCGGCAATGAGAAATCCGTCATCCGTTTCCCGCAGCAACGCCAGCCTGCGCCGCGCGGTCTGGCCCAGCGCGCTGTCATGCAGCAGCAGGCAGAAGGATTCCGCCCGGCCCCGGCCCACGCGCCCGCGTAGCTGGTGCAACTGGGCCAGGCCGAAACGCTCGGCATGTTCGATGATCATGACCGTGGCGTCGGGTATGTCCACGCCCACCTCGATCACCGTCGTCGCCACGAGAATACGGGTCTTTCCCGCCGCGAAATCGGCAATGGCCTGTTCGCGCACCGCTATGTCCTGCTGCCCGTGGGCCAGCCCCACCTGTTCAGGCCCGAAATGCGCGCTCAGGGCGGCGTGCCGGGCCTCGGCGGCGGCGATGTACGGTG
>NZ_BAIO01000940.1 GCF_000613305.1 Komagataeibacter kakiaceti JCM 25156 | reverse complement strand
ACAGCTTTCATGACCGTACTTGCAGCGCGGCGCGAAAGCACAGCCCACGGGGCGCTGTGATGGAAGGGGCGGCATACCGGCAATGGCGGGCAGACGGTGCGGGCGGGGGCCGTACAGGGGCGGAATGGAATCCAGCAGGGCGGCGGTGTAGGGGTGGGCCGGGTGGTCGAACAGGGCTGTCGCCGGTCCGGTTTCGGCCACGCGGCCGGAATAGAGTACGAGCACATCGTCACAGCTCTGGGCCACCACGCCCATATCATGCGTGATCAGCAATACGGAGGAACCATGGGTGCTGCGCAGCGTGTCGATGAGTTCAAGGATCTGCGCCTGCACCGTCACGTCCAGCGCGGTTGTCGGCTCATCGGCAATCAGCAGCGTGGGATTGCACGAAAGCGCCATGGCGATCATCGCGCGCTGGCGCAGCCCGCCGGACAGTTGATGGGGATAGCTGCGCGCCGCGCGCGGGGGGTCCGGCACGCCCATTTCCCCCAGCAGTTCCAGCGTGC
>NZ_BAIO01000941.1 GCF_000613305.1 Komagataeibacter kakiaceti JCM 25156 | reverse complement strand
TGGCGCGCCATCCTTCCACACCGTTACGCCGCCACGCACGACATGCAAGGCCCTTCCCCCCAGCGTGACGCCCGCGTACAGGCCGCCCGCATCCGCCGGTCGGGTTTCCTCCGCATCGGGATCCCACACGACGAGATCCGCATCCGCGCCGGGCATGATCGCCCCCTTGCGCGGGTAGATGTTGAAGGCGCGGGCCGCGGCTTCCGCCGTGACGTACACGAATTCCTCCGCCGTCAGCAGTCCCAACTGCACGCCATGCCCCCAGACCACGCGCATGCGTTCCGCAAGGCCCTCCGTCAGCCCCGCACCCTGTCCGGTGGGGGAAAAACCGCTGGCGACCATGCCCGGATTGCCCGACACCAGCGCCCCCCACAGCGCATGGCGGTGGCTGGCGTCGCGAAAGGGCGGCACGGTGATGTAAGGGTCATGGGTGGCGTCGCCATCGGGGTCGTACACCGCTTCATCCAGCACCAGGTGCGCGGCCAGCACATGCCCGTCCACCCGC
>NZ_BAIO01000942.1 GCF_000613305.1 Komagataeibacter kakiaceti JCM 25156 | reverse complement strand
CACCCCACGCACAGCAGCGCCGCCGGAATGACCGGCAACCCCACCATAAGCCGCCAGTGCCCCCCGCCCGAAAAGATTCCCCCCGCCAGATAACCGAGCAGGATCCCGGCGGACTGGAGCATGGAGAAGGTGGACACCATGGTGCCCCGCATCACCCCGGTAGTCAGTTCGGAAATGTAAAGCGGGGCGGTGAAGGTGCAGATGCCGATGGCCATTCCGATCAGGAACCGCCCCAGCAGGATCTGTTCGATCACCCCCGCCGTGGCGCAGAGCAGCGCCCCCAGCCCGATCAGCAGCGTCGCGACCCCCAGCGTCAGCTTGCGCCCGAAACGGCGCGAGAACACGCCCGCCCCCAGTGAGCCGAGCAGCGCGCCGATCATCAGCACCGACACGATCCATTCCTGCATGCGCGGCGAAGCATGGAAATCATGGCCGATAAAGCCCAGGGCCTCGGCGATCAGTCCCGTATCCAGCCCGACCAGCAGGCCGGCGGCGGCCGTGGTCAG
>NZ_BAIO01000943.1 GCF_000613305.1 Komagataeibacter kakiaceti JCM 25156 | reverse complement strand
CGGATTGCGGGGCCTGCCATACCGCGCCGGGTGGCGAACCCTTTGCCGGTGGGGTGGCGTTTCACCTGCCCATGGGCACGCTGTACGCGCCCAATATCACGCCCGACGTCCAGACCGGCATAGGCCGGTATTCGGAGGCCGCGTTCATCCGCGCCGTCCGCCAGGGGATCCGGCGCGATGGCGCCACGCTGTACCCCGCCATGCCCTATCCGCCTATGCGCGCATGACGGATGAGGATCTGCATGCGCTTTACGCCTATTTCACGCAGGGGGTGAAACCGGTCACCCACCACGTGGCCCAGACCGGCATGACATGGCCGTTTTCCATGCGCTGGCCGCTGGTCTTGTGGCGCAGGCTGTACGCACCCGATCCCGCCATGGTCCAGCGCCAGATGCGCGGGCGCACCTTCCCCGATGCGCTGGTGGCCCGTGGCAGCTATCTGGTCGAAGGGCCGGGCCATTGCGGCGCGTGCCATACCCCGCGCGCCGTGACCATGCAGGAA
>NZ_BAIO01000944.1 GCF_000613305.1 Komagataeibacter kakiaceti JCM 25156 | reverse complement strand
GACCACCCGTCCCCGCATTCAGCTGCGTGCCGGTTCCCGTCACATCAAGCTGCCTTTACCGACGGTCTGGTTACCCAATACGACGGCCTGGGTTGAAACAACGCTGCCATTTGTAATGGAAACAGTGCCGGTGCCATTCTCACCCGCAACAATCATCCAACATTGGCAGTGGAATCATCAACCGTAATCTTGCCCTGGCTATTGGCGCCAAGCCCGGCCGTCAAAGTACCTCCTGCTGAATCAAGGGTACTACCATTTTGCAAGGTCATACTTGCGTCAGAACCAGCGTCAAACCCACTGGCAATAACGCCAGTCCAGTTCGCTGCCGTATTGTTTGGAATAGTTACATGACCATTGTCCAGAACGACTGTTCCATCGTTCTGGATGCTGTTCGTACCATCCAGCTGGCCACCATTGGAAACCGTCAGGCTCGCACCAGACGCAACAATCGTATCTCCCGTGTAGGTGTTGTGCCCGGTCAGGGTAAGACCGCCTGTGCCTGCG
>NZ_BAIO01000945.1 GCF_000613305.1 Komagataeibacter kakiaceti JCM 25156 | reverse complement strand
CGCCGGGCGCCGCCCGGTGCCGCCAGCCCGCCAGCCGGGCGCGCATGGAAAAATCATTTTCCTCCCCATACCCCTGGCCAAACAGCGCCGGACGGAACGGGCCGGTCTGGCGCAGGCAGTCATGGCGGATCAGCATGCAGAAGCCATGGGCGGTGGGAATGTCCACATCCCGCCCGCCATTGGCGCGCAGGGCCGTGGCCATGAGATGGCGCACCTCCGCCAGTCCGCCAGCCAGCGGTCGCGGCAGGGCCGGGTCCGGCCATGTCAGGATCGAGGCGTCATTGGAAAGGGGGGAGACCGTGCCCGTATCGGCACGCGCATAGGCCACGCGCAGCATTTCATCCAGCCAGCCCGGCGCAACCAGCGTATCGCTGTTGAGCAGAACGACATCCATGCCCCGCGCATCGGCCAGCGCCGTATTGACCGCCGCCGGGTAGCCGCTGTTGGTGGCGTGCCGCCGCAGGGTGATCTCCCCCCGCGCGGCGCGGTCATCCAGCGCGCGG
>NZ_BAIO01000946.1 GCF_000613305.1 Komagataeibacter kakiaceti JCM 25156 | reverse complement strand
CGGCAGGCCCCGCCCCGGCCACGGACCCAGCCGCGCCATGATGGCGGCGAAATCATGCCCGCCGACCGGCTCCGCCCGGCTCATTCCCGGCAATCCGGGCCTCAGCTACACTTGGCGCGCTTGCGATAGACCTGTTCGGCGGATTTGATGCGGTCGGCGGGCGTGGGAAATTCACTGGCCAGCTTGTCCAGCGCCTGGCAGGCGGATGTCCTGTCATTCAGCGCCAGAAGAGTGGCCGCCACCCCCAGCAGCGCCGTGGGCGCATGCGCGCCATGGGGGGCGCGGTTATAGGCGTCGTAATAGGCCAGGGCGGACTGCCGGTACTGCTTCTGCCCCGCGAGGGACTGGGCCAGCAGGTACTGCGCATCAACCTGTCTCGGCCCCTTGGGGCCGGACAGCACCTGTTGCGCGTCCGCCTGCGCGGTCGTGTAATCATGCTGCAGCAGGGCGTCGTTCCCGGCTTTCAGCGTATCATCGACGGAACGCTTCGCAACCGGGGCG
>NZ_BAIO01000947.1 GCF_000613305.1 Komagataeibacter kakiaceti JCM 25156 | reverse complement strand
CCGGGGCGGCGGGATTGCCCGGGCTGGCCGCCATGTCATTCTCGGAATCGGGCATGTTCTCGGCCCCGGTATCCGCCGCGGTCAGCGCCGTGCCGGACCCCGCCCCCAGATCAACGCTCACGCCGGGCGACTGTCCGGGCTTGAAGGCGTCGATCGCCATGCCCATGCCCGTATCGTAACGGGCAAGCTGCACGCCCTCGGGCACGGGAAAGTCAAGACGCGGGCGGTCGGCCAGCGCCACCTTCATCACCTGGTTCCAGATCGGACCGGCAATGACGCCACCCGTCTCGTTCTTGCCCAGCGATTGCGGGGTATCGTACCCGATCCACACCACCGTCACCAGATCGGGGGAGAAACCGGCGAACCAGGCATCGTTGAAATCCTGGCTGGTGCCGGTCTTGCCCGCAATGGGGCGGTCGATGCCCGCGCCTGCGCGCACGCCGGTGCCCCGGCGCACGACATCCTGCATCATGGCCACGATCTGGCTGGCGCTGGCGGCG